>QEUR01000018.1 GCA_003577095.1 Acidobacteriota bacterium | reverse complement strand
CGAGCGGCGGCGCCGCACCGCTCGACCGCGGTGGGCGAGCCGGGCCTCGCGCTCGTGGGCGTTCGCCCACGCGCCGAGCAGGTCCATCTGCTGGTTCATGGTGGGTTCCTTCACTGGTCTTGGGCATGGCGGTCCGGAGCCACCGCACAGGTGCGGCGACCACGGTCCGGTGGTGGGCAGGCACGGCTGCCGGCCTCAGGCGGCGGCCTCGTCCTTCCGGGGTCGACCGCGTGGCCTCTTCCGCGGGACGACGACCCCTCGGAGCAGGAGCTGGCCGCCCCAGACGCCCCAGGGCTCGCCGCGCCGCAGCGCTCCGTCGAGGCAGGCCTCCCGGATCGGGCACGGCCCGCACAGGGCCTTGGCCTCCTCCACCTCGGTCGGGAGCTCGGCGAACCACAGGTCCGCCTCGTTCTCCTGGCAGGGCAGGCCTCCGCGGGCCGCGACCGCGTAGGTCGGGTCCGGGGTCGGGGCAAGCATGCGCACCCCCTGGGAGGGGCGTGCGGTCGTCGCGTCGGCGTGCATGAGCATGGCGCTGGACACGTCAGGTCCTTCCTGGTCTCGTCTGTGCTGCTGGCTGGGCTGTGGGGCGGTGATCGTCATGGCGGTCTCCTCGGGCTTCGGAGGTGGATCCGCGTGGACCGGTCCCGTGCTCCCCGGACGATGTCCGGTGCTGGCAGCAGAACGGCCGCGGATCCTCGGACGAGGACTCGCGGCCGGCAGACGCAGGAAGGCGGGTGCCTAGCTGGTCGGGTCGGAAGTCACGTCCAGGGCGGGGTCGAAGGTCGGCTCGTGCTCGATGCGGGCGGTGCCGAGGCCGAAGCCACGACCTGCCGGCGCATCGGCCGCGAGGCGGCGCGCACGCAGACGCACTCCACCGGTGGTGGGCAGGACTGCGGCGCGGGCGTCGACGGACGCGCCGGTGAGGTTGACGATCGTCATCTCCATGGTTCCTACCCTCCTCCCGTTCGGTGCTCGACCCCACGACCCGCTGAGCGGCCGTGAGCTGGACGGGTGCAACTCTAGACCTGCCCCACGGAGCGGGGCAACCTATTTATTCCGGGCGTGTCCGCGACGCCGTCGACGGCCCTTCGGCGACCCCGCCGAGCACCTCGAGGACCGCCTCCCCGTAGAGCGCCAGCTTGCGCTCGCCGACGCCGGAGATCCGCTGCAGCTCGGCCAGGTCGGCGGGCAGGCTCTCGGCGATCGCCACGAGCGTGGCGTCGGTGAAGACCACGAAGGCCGGCACCCCGTCCTCGGCGGCCCTGGTCCTGCGCCAGTCGCGCAGCCGCTCGAAGAGCGCCTCGTCGTAGGTGGGCGGGCAGCTGGCGCAGCGCCCGATCTTGCGCTCGCTGGCGGTATGCAGGATGGTCCCGCAGGTGCGGCACGTCCGCGGGGTGCGCGGAGCCGTGCGCCGACGGCCGCGGCGCTCGCCCGTGCTCGCGGTCCGGTCCGGCGTCGCGCCGGTGCCCAGGACGGCCGCCGCCGGGGCGAGGAACCTGGACACCTGCCTCCTCCTCCACCCGCTCGGGGGTGTCGGCCAGCGTGATCGGCAGGAGCCCGTCGCTGGCTCCGACCAGCAGCACGACGTCCCACTCCAGCCCCTTGGCCGAGTGGAGCGAGGCCAGGGTGATCCCCTGCACGGTGGGGGCGTGCTGCTCCGAGGCGCGCCTGTCCAGCTCGGCCACCAGGTCGCCCACCCGCGCGGTCGGGGTCGTGCGCGCCAGGTCGTCGGCGAGCAGGGCGAGCGCCTGCAGGCTCTCCCAGCGCTCGCGGGTCGCCCCGCCACCCTCCGGCGGATCGGGGGACCAGCCGGCGCCGGTGAGCACCGCGCGGACCGACTCCCCCAGCGGCTGGGAGCCGTCGTCGCCGCGGACCGCCCCGCGCAGCAGCAGCACGGCCGAGCGCACCTCGGCCCGGGAGAAGAACCGCTCGCCCCCGCGCACCAGGTAGGGCACACCCGCCCGCGCCAGGGCGGACTCGAGGACCTCCGACTGGCCGTTGGTCCGGAAGAGCACGGCGATCTCGCTCGCGGCGGTGCCCGAGCGGAGCAGCTCGACGACCCTCGCGGCCACGCCCTGGGCCTCGGCGACGTCGTCGTCGTGACGGGTCAGCGTCGGCGCCGGCCCCTCTCCACGCTGGGCGACCAGCTCCAGGGAGGGCGCGAGCGACCGGCCGGCCGGCCCCTCGGGCCGTCGCGCACCGGCGAGGACCAGGTTGGCCAGGTGGATCACCTGCGGGGTGCTCCGGTAGTTGCGCACCAGCCGGACGGTGCGGGAGCCGGGGTGGCGGGAGGAGAAGGACAGCAGGTGGTCGGCGGAGGCGCCGGTGAAGGAGTAGATCGACTGGGCGGGGTCGCCGACGACGCACACGTCAGGACGCTCGCCGACCCACAGGTCGAGCAGCTTCTGCTGCAGGGGGTTGACGTCCTGGTACTCGTCCACGACGAAGTGGCGGTACTGGCCGTGGACCTGGGCCGCGATCCGGGGGTGCTCGTCGAGCAGCCCCACGGTGAGCAGGAGCACGTCCTCGAAGTCGATGACGTGCCGCTCGTCGCACACCTCGCCGTAGACCTCCAGGAGCCGCGCCATCGCGGTCGCGTCGAGGCCGGCCGCCTGCCGCCCCTGCGCGCGCGCCGCGGCGGCGTACGTCTGGGCGGTGAGCATGCTGACCTTGGCCCACTCGATCTCGGCTGCCGCGTCGCGCAGGGCGGCCCGGTCCAGGCGCAGGCGCAGCCGACCGGCGGCCTCCACGACGGCCGGGACCTTCTGCGCGACGACGTCCGGCGGCGGACCTCCGACGGCCTGCGGCCAGAAGAACTGCAGCTGCCGCAGGGCCGCTGAGTGGAAGGTCCGCGCCTGCACGTGCGGCACGCCCAGCCCGCGCAGCCGGGTGCGCATCTCCCCCGCCGCGCGGGCGGTGAACGTGACGGCGAGCACCCGGGAGGGGTGGTAGACCCCGCTGGCGACGCCGTAGGCGATGCGGTGGGTGATCGCGCGGGTCTTGCCCGTCCCGGCGCCGGCCAGGACGACCATCGGTCCGCTGGGGTGGGCGGCGACCTCCCGCTGCTCCGGGTCCAGCCCCTCCAGGACGGCGTCGGGTCCTTCCGTCACGGGCGCCGCCCCGACGCCGGCTCGATGAGCTCCCCGCCGTACCACTCCTCGATCAGCCGGCGGGCGATGGAGACCCGCGCCGGCAGCGTCCGGCTGCCGTCCGCGAGCCGCGCGGCGAGCTGCTCCCGGGTGTACCAGTCGGCCTCGCTGATCTCCTCCGGGTCCGGATCGAGACGGGTGCTGGTGGCGCGGGCGCGGAACCCCAGCATCAGGGAGGCTGGGAAGGGCCACGGCTGGTCCCCGCGGAAGACGAGGTCGGTGACCCGCACCCCCACCTCCTCGTAGACCTCCCGGACCACGGCGGCCTCCATCGTCTCCCCCGCCTCGACGAACCCGGCGAGGACCGAGATCCGCCCGGGCGCCCAGCCGGTGCCGGTCGCGAGGAGCAGACGGTCGTCGTCGTCGACCACGGCCATGATGACGGCCGGGTCGGTCCGGGGGTAGTGCTCCGAGCCGTCCTCCGGGCAGCGGCGCACCCAGCCTCCCTGGACGACGTGGGTCGCGGCCCCGCACCGGGGGCAGTGGCCGTGCCGCGCGTGCCAGCCCTGCAGCGCGGTGGCGGTGGTGAGCAGGCCCACCTCGAGGTCGTCCAGGTCGGCGCCCACCTCGCGCAGCGAGGCCCAGCCGCCGTCGTGCCCGCCACCCGCGGGCCGGTCGTCGTCGACCCCGCCCGGCTCGTCGACCGCCAGGTAGGCGACGCCGTCGTGACGTCCCAGGAACCACGGGACGCGCGAACGGTCGGCCGCGCTCGGCGGGCGCAGCGCGAGCCGGACGTCCTCGCCCGTCCCGAGCAACGGGCTGCGACCGCCGCGGACCACGAGCACCCGGGTCCGGTGGTCGTCCAGCGCGCGTGCCACCGTCTCCTCGTCGGCGCGCTCCCTGGCGGAGCGGTCGATGAGGGCACGGGACAGCGCCAGGTCCAGGAGCGTCTCGTCTGCCGGGGTCACCCGGCCACTGTAGGTCGCCGGGGTGACCGACCCGGGACGTGCCGGTCCGCCTCCCCCGCTGCGGCGACGGCACCGCATACGGTGGGAGCGTGATGCGCAGCGATCTGGCCCTGGCCGCACTCGCCAGCGCCGCCGTCCCGGGGATGAAGCCGGTGTCGGTGGCCGGGGTCGACCTCCCCGACGAAGGTCGCGAGCCCGACCTGCAGACGGCGGTGGTCGAGGACGCGACGGGGCGGCGGTGGACCGTGCGTGCGCCGTTGTCGCCGGTCGCCGGCGCACGACTGGCGCGCAACGACGAGCTCGTCCGGCAGCTGGCCCGCCACGTCCCCTTCAAGGTCCCCGCCGCGGCCGGCTACGCCCCGCTGGGCAAGGACGGCAGCGCCGCGGTCTACGCCTACGTGGAGGGCTCTCCCCTGGACCTGCACCGTCTTCCCGGCGGCCACGGGCTCGCCAGCGCGGTGGGCCGTGCCCTCGCCGCGATCCACAACATCCCACGAGGGGTCTTCGAGGAGCAGGACGTCCCGGTCTACGACGCCGGCGGGGCCCGCCAACGGATCATCGCCGAGGTCGACCGGGCTGCCGAGACCGGCCGTGTCCCCACCGGGCTGCTGGCGCGCTGGGAAGAGGCCTTCGACGCGGCCCCGATGTGGCAGTTCGCGACCACGCCCGTGCACGGCCGGTTCACCGGGGACTGCGTCCTGGTCGCCTTCACCGACGAGGACGACGCGGCGTCCGGACGCGTCGTGGCGGTGACGGACTGGGACGAGGCGATGATCGGCGACCCGGCCGTCGATCTCGCCGCGCTGCGTTCCCAGTCCTCGCCGGAGGCGTGGGAGGCGGTCCTGGAGAGCTACACCCTCGCGCGGACCCACCGGCCGGACGCCTACCTGCACGCCCGCGCCCGGCTCGTCGCCGAGCTGCGCCACCTGCGCGGGCTGGCCCGTGCGGTCGCGGAGGACGACGAGGACGGGATCCGCAGGGCCGTCGAGGCGCTCCGGAGGGCCGACCGGCTCACCGAGGCCGACGACTCGCTGGTCCCCGTCACGGCGCGCCCCTCGGGCACCACCCAGCCGCGGCCCGCGGGTGCCGTGGCGCCGGCGGAGCACCCCGGGCAGGAGCCGGACCCGGGGGTCGCCCCCGTGGCGGCTGCGGAGCCCGAGGAGGCGCCGGTCACGGACCCGGACGCGACCATGGAGGTCCCGGCCCCGCGCGAGGAGCCCGAGGCGGACGGTGCGCCGACCGACCTGGCGGTCGACCCAGCTGCCGCGGAGACCGGCGCGCTCGTCGAGGTCGAGGACGCGGACCAGAGCGAGCACGACGACGCCGACGAGGACGACGCCGCCGAGCAGCCCTCGGCAGAGGCGGTCGTGGAGGACACCTCGGACGAGGCCGGCACGGACGAGGAGCCCGGCAGCGTGACCGCCAGCGACCGCGTGGACTATCACGTCGTCGAGGGCCGCGACCGCGGCCAGGACGACGCCGACGATGGCGGCGCGGACGACACCGTGGGTGACGGAGCAGACGACGGAGACGGTGGCGGCGTGGACGACGCCGACGGCGGCGGCGCGGACGACACCGTGGCCGGGGAGGACACCGAGCGGCTGCACGAGCTCTACGGGATGCCGGACCCGGCCAGGGACAGGGACGGCCGTTGACCGCGTCCCTCAGCCGGGGACGCCGGTCACCGCGCCCGGCCCGCGCTCCGGGCGCTCACCCTCGTCGACGGTGAGCGCGCCCAGGAGCTCCTCCAACCGGTCCTCGTCCGGCAGCTCGGGACGCACGGTCTCGCCCGTGGCGGCGAAGAAGAAGGCTGCCCGCACCATGGCCGGATCGCGCCCGGTGAGTCGCGCGTACGCCAGCCGGTAGACCGCCAGCTGGAGCGCGCGCTGGCTGCGCTGCTCTCCGTCACCCGGACGACCGGTCTTCCAGTCCACGATGGTCACCCCGCCGTCGGGGTCCTCGAAGACGGCGTCCAGCCGGCCCCGCACGTTCCGCCCCGCCAGGGTCGTCTCGACGGCGACCTCGACCTCGGACGGCGACCGGTCGGCCCAGGGGCTGGCCAGGAAGTTGCGCTGCAGCACCTCCAGGTCCTCCTCCGGCTGCTCCTCGGGATGGCTTCCTATCAGGTCGTCGAGGTCGACGAGGGCGGCGGAGGCGTAGTGCTGCTCCACCCAGGCGTGGAAGGCGGTGCCCAGCCGGGCGTGGGCCGCCGGCGGGGTCGGCAGGGGACGCCGCAGCCGGGCGCGGAAGCCCGCCGGGTCCCCGGCGAGCTCGACCACCGCCGACGTGGACAGGTGGTCCGGCAGGGGCGGGTCGGGACGCGTGCGTCGCCCCTCCTCCCGCTCGGTCAGCAGCTGCAGGACGACCTCGCCCCACGGTCCCTCGCCGGCGTCCGGCACCGGGCCGGCGGCGCGCGCCGCCACGAGGGCGGCAGCCACGTCACGCACGTGGCGACGCCGGTCGGACGGCTCGACCGGCCAGGGCGCAACCTCCTCCTCGGCGAGCCTGGGGTTCTGGCAGGCCTCCGCGTCGTCCGGGTCCGGCATCGGCACCCAGACCCGCTCCGCCACGCCGACGTCGCCGGCCCCTCGCACCTCCTCGAGGAAGCGCGAGGTCACCCGCGGCCGCTTCCCGGTCGACCACACGGGGGCCGTCAGCAGCATCCGCCGACGGGCGCGGGTGAAGGCGACGTAGGCCAGCCGGCGCTCCTCGCGCACGGCGTAGGCGCCGCCCTCGAGGAAGACCCGCTCCAGCTCCTCCTCGAGCTCGTGGGTGTCCTCAAGCGACGACCAGCCGAGATCCGGTCGGTCCTCGCGGTCGCCCCGCAACGGCGTCGGCAGCCGCCCGATGCCGGTCAGCCAGCCACGGTCCTTGCGCTCACCCACCACCCACCGGCCCTCGTCCGCCCTCGCCGGGGACCCGCCTGCAGGGAAGGTGCCCTCCACCAGGCCTGGCACCGCGACGAGGTCCCACTCGAGGCCCTTGGCGGCGTGCACCGTGAGGACCTGGACCGCGGAGGCGTCGACGCTGACCTCGGCCAGCTCGGGGACCTCGGCCTCCTCCAGCCCGCGCTCGTGCTGGCGGGCGGCGTCCAGCCAGTCGAGAAAGCCTCCTAGGCTGACGCGGTCCGCGGCAGCCGCGAAGCCGGCGGCGACGTCGGCGAGGGCATCCAGCTGGGCATGGGCCCAGGACGGGTGGAGGTCCGGGTCGGCGGCGACCTCCAGGTCGAGCCCCAGCAGCCGCTCGGCCTCGACGACCAGGTCGGGCAGCGGGAGCCCCACGAGCGAGCGCAGACGCCGGACCACGCCCGAGAGCCAGGAGACCCGTGCGTGCGCCTCGGGACCGAGGTGGCGCCCGTCGCGGTCGACCCATCCCGCGGGGGGCGGGTCGTCGAGGGACTCGGCGAGGACGGGGGCGTGCTCGCGACCCAGGTGCTCCGACCCGGCCGGTGGGCGCGCCTGCCCCCGGGCCCACGCCCAGAGGGCGTCGATGTCGGCCGCGCCGAGGCGGCAGACCGGTCCGGTCAGCAGGCGCATCACCTGGTCGCCCCTGGTCGGCTGCTGGACGGTCCAGAGCAGGGCCACCAGGTCGAGGATCTCGGGGGTGTCCAGCAGGCCGCCGAGGCCGACGACCTCCACGGGGAGCCCTCGTCGGCGCAGGGCGTCGACGAGGACGGGGAACTGCGCACGTGCACGGCACAGGACGGCGGCGGTGCCCGCACTCGGGCCGCCCCAGTGCTCCTGCACCCAGTCGGCGACGTGCTCCGCCTCGGCGACATGGTCGACCAGGCGGGCGACCTCGACCGTGCCGTCGCCGGCCGAGGGGCCGGCGCGCAGTGTCTCGACCGGGATCCGGGTCGTGGCCTGCAGGTCCGCCGCGACGGTGTTGGCGACGGCGAGGACCTGCCGGTCGTTGCGCCAGGAGACGCTCAGGTTGAGCACGTCCGCCGGGCGGCCCCCGACCGCGAACTCGCGCGGGAAGCGGGTCAGGGTGCCGGCGCTGGCGCCGCGCCATCCGTAGATGGACTGGTGGGGGTCGCCCACCGCGGTCACCGGGAGGTCCTCCCCGGCGAACAGCGAGCTCATCAGCACCATCTGGGCCTCGGAGGTGTCCTGGAACTCGTCCAGCAGGACCGCGCGGAAGCGCGAGCGCTCCGCCAGCGCGACGGCGGGGACGTCGCGCGCGAGCCTGGCGGCCAACGCCATCTGGTCCCCGAAGTCGAGCACCCCCCGGGCGGCCTTGGCGGCGCGGTAGCGCTCGACGAGCGGGTAGACGAGCGCCTGGACGCGCAGCGCTGCGGCGATGTTGCGCCCGACGGCCTTCGGGCGGGAGCCGTCCCGTCCGGGGAGCCCGGCGACCCGTGCGGCGACCCGCTCGAGCCACGCCAGGGCGTCCTCCCCCTCCACCAGGTGCTCCCCGAGCTCTCCGGCCAGGGCCAGCACGGCGCGCACCACCGTGGACTCGACGTAGACCATCTCCGACATGTCACCGTCGTGGGCCGTGACGACGTCGTGCGCGAGCTGCCAGCAGGCGGCCTCGGACAGGAGGCGGACGTCGGGCTCGACGCCCAGCAGCAGGCCGTGCTCGCTGACCAGCCGGCCCGCGTAGGCGTGGTAGGTGGACACGGTCGGCAGGTCGAAGGCGTCCTGCGCCACCGCTTCCGCGTCCTCCCCCGCGGGCGTCCACAGACCTGCCTCGTGCAGCAGTCTGAGCTTGCCGGCGAGTCGCTCGCCGAGCTCGAGGGCAGCCTTGCGGGTGAACGTCAGGCCGAGCACCTCCGAGGGGTGCACGTGCCGGTTCGCGACCAGCCAGACCACGCGCGAGGCCATGGTCTCCGTCTTGCCCGAGCCGGCGCCGGCCACCACCACGGTCGGCGACAGGGGCGCCTCGATGACAGCGGCCTGCTCGGCGGTCGGCGGTGGCGTGCCCAGCACGCGCGCCAGCTCGGCGGCTCCGTAGCGCGGCGCGACGGTCGCCACCTCGGGACCTCGTCCCCGGACCTGCTGGTCGCCGGTAGCGGTCTGCGACCCGGTCGTCATCGTTCCTGCCCCTCGGGCTGCAGCGGGCAGCTGAAGCGGGCCACGCAGTGTCGGCAGGCGTCGTTGATGCGCGCCTCGAATCGTGCTCCAGCCATCCCGGTGGCGGTCTCGACGAGCATCGTGCGGGCCCACCCGGGGTCCTCGTCCTGGTCGACCGGGGCCTGGGCCTGGGTCGTCGGGGGGCGACTGCCCGTGCCGAGCTGCACCAGCTGGGCGCCGCCGCTGCGCGCACCGGGCGCCACCTCGTCGAAGGCGCCCTCCTGGACGGCCACCTGGTAGGCCCCGAGCTGGGCGTGACGGGCGATCTCTGCCGCCGGCGGCTTGCTGCCGCCGGTCTTGAGGTCGAGCACGACCAGCGCGCCGTCCCCGTCGGTCTCCAGGCGGTCGACCTGTCCCCGCAGCAGGGCTGCCCGCAGGTCCCGTGCCTCGGGATCGGGGCGGACGGTGACCGCGAAGTCGATCTCCGTCCCCACGAGGGAGCGTCCCGCGGCGCGCGACTCCTCCACGTAGCGGCCGTACCGCACGATCATGTCCCGCGCCCGCTGCAGGCTGCGCGCGGCGACCCAGTTGTCCGGCAGCCCGAGCTCGGGCCAGCGCCGCTCGAGCTCGGCGGTCAGCTGCTCGGTGCCGGCATCGGGCGCGGCGGCGACGACCTCGTGGACCAGCGTGCCGATCTCGGCCCGCACGACGTCGCCGGACTCGGCACCGCGCGAGGTGAGGAACCACTGCAGGGGGCACTCCAGGTAGGCCTTCACGCGCGACGGGGAGACCGGCACAGGACCCGCGGGCGCGACGGGCCGCGTCCCCGAGACCTCACGCGCGTCCCACCACCGCGCGGGATCGGCGCCCGCGACGTCTGCGTCGGCCAGCGCCAGGAGCGTGGCCACGGCCTGGTCCCTGCGGACCGTCTCGCCCCTGCCCTGGGCGGCGACCGCCTCGCGCCGCAGCTGGCCGACGAGGCCACGCAGCGTCAGCGCCGGCGGGACGTCGACCGGCGGGCGGTCCCGGTGGGCCGGGTCGACGAGATCGAGCAGCACCGAGGGCTGGTCCTCGGTGCTGGCCACCGCCGTGACCAGCAGCTGCTCGCTGGCCCGGCTCACCGCCACGTGGAACTGGCGCAGCTCGTCCGAGCGCACCTGGGCCTGCGCGGCGCGCACCGCCTCCGGACCGTCGACCGGCCGGCCCCGCAGCGCCGCCACGAGGGACTCCGACCCCAGGAGCGTGTCGCGCAGCCGCAGGTCGGGCCACACGCCGTCCTGCACCCCGACGACGGCCACCACGCGCCAGCTGCGTCCGGCGCTGGCCTGCGGGGTGAGGACCTCCACGGAAGCGCCCGTCCGGCCGCCGGCCACGAGCGTGTCGGCGGCCACCTCGGCGCTGCGCACGTGGTCGAGGAAGCCCCGGGGACGGCTGCCGGGCAGCCGCTCGACGTAGGACTCGGCGGCCCCGAAGAGGACGAGGACCGCGTCGAGGTCACGGTCCGCGCGCGCCCCGAGAGGACCGCCGCCCAGGGCCTGGTCCGACCACAGCGCAGCCAGGCCGCTGGCGTCCCACAGCGCCCAGAGCACGTCCTCGGCGGTGCCGCCCGGCTCCCCCTCCAGCGCGGACCGGCCGGCCTGCAGCACCCTGCCCACCCGGACGAGGGGCGCCACGTCGGGGTGCAGGTCGGCCGACGTGGTCGCCCGCAGGTCGGCGTCCGAGACGGCGTCCGCCAGCACCTCGTCGGCGGGGCGTGTCCCACCCGCGGCGAGCTCCTCGAGCCGCAGGCGTCGCCGCAGCCGCCGCAGCTGCACCGGGTCCACACCTCCCAGGGGACTGGTCAGCAGCTCGACGGCCTCCTCGGCCGTCACCAGCCACGGAGCCCCAGGGTCGCGCGTCACCACGTCGAAGGCCAGCAGCAACGGCGCGACCGCAGGGTCCTGACCGACCGGCAGGCCGGCCCGGTCGACGCGGACCGGGACCCCGCCGGTGGCGAGCGCCCGCCGGACCGAGTCCTGCTGGGCGCCGGAGCGCGCCACCACGGCCATCTCCTCCCAGGGCACACCGTCCCGCAGGTGGGCGGTGCGCAGCACCCGGGCGACGTGGGCCGCCTCCTGGGCCCTGCTGCGCGCGACGGCGACCCTGACCTCGTCGCGCCCGCCCGCCTCGTGCGTCTCGACACGTCGGTGGGCCGCCCCCACGGTCGTCCCGACGCGGTCGGCGACACGGGCCGTGACACCGGCGAGCTCGGGGCCGCCGCGGTAGCGCCGTCCCAGCACGACGCGGCGCGCGTCGCCGGGAAGCTCGGCCGCGACGCTCCCTCCCGGGGGAGGGGAGGTGTGCCGGTGCAGCTCGTGGGCGAGCGCCACGAACCGGTCGGGCACCGCGCCGCGGAAGCCGAGCACCCCCGAGTCGGGGTCGCCCACGAGGAGCACGTCGGCCGACGGCGGACGGAGCACGGACACGAGACGCGCGGCGGAGGCGGTCAGCTCCTGCGCGTCGTCGACCACCAGGACGTGCAGCCGCCCCCGGACGGTGTCGAGCAGCTCGGGGTCGTCCTCGAGGGCATCGGCGGCCGCCGTGCAGATCCAGGCCGGGTCATACGCACCGGGCTCCGAGAGCGCGGTCACCTCGTCGTACTCCTGGAGCACCGCGGCGGCCGCGTCCCACTCCGGGCGCGCGTGCTCGCCCGCGAGCAGCCTGAGGTCGCCCGGCTCCAGCCCGTGCTCGACCGCACGCATCAGCAGGTCGCGCAGCTGTGCCCGGAAGCCCGCCGTGGGCAGGGCCGCACGCAGGTGCGCGGGCCAGCCCGGCGCGGCCGCGGACCCGGCCTCGTGCCCGGCGAGAAGCTCCCGCAGGACCACGTCCTGCTCCGCACCTGACAGCAGCCGGGGCAGCGGCTCGCCGGACCCGGCGGCGGCGAGGCGCAGGACGGCGAAGGCCAGGGACGACGGCGTCCTTGCCAGGGGCTCGACGAAGGTGCTGCCCAGGCCGCGCCCGACGGAGACCCGGAGCCGGGCCGCCGCCTGCCGGGTCGGTGCCAGCACGAGGCAGGAGTCCGGGTGCAGGCCGTCCTGCCGCACCCGGCGCTGCACGTGACGCACCACCGAGGAGGTCTTGCCCGTGCCCGGCGCCCCGAGCACGAGGAGCACACCGCCCCGGTGCGCGACGACCTGCTCCTGCGCCGGGTCGGGCACCCACCCAGCCGCCCCCGTCGCCGCGTCGTCCACCTCCGTCATGGCACCCATCACACCACCGGCCACCGACAGGCCCCGGCGCCGGCCCCCGTCTGCACCGGCGAGCGGCACGGCATACCCCGCGGCGTCAGCGTCGAAGGGACACGTGGAGCCCGACGGACCTAGGATGTGCGGGGACAGACAAGGAGTGCCGGTGACGACACGCACGACCCGGGGCGAGCCGCGGGTCCGGCTGCCCCGAGGCGAACGACGGGCACTCCTGCTCGAGGCCGCGCTCGCGGCCTTCGCCGACAAGGGCTACCACGCCACCGCGATGGACGACATCGCCGAGCGGGCGGGAGTCTCCAAGCCGGTCCTCTACCAGCACTTCGACAGCAAGCTGGAGCTCTACGTGGCGCTCGCCGCACGCGTCTGCGACGACATCGTGGACACCATCGAGTCGGCGCTGGACTCCACCGCCGACAACGGCGAGCGGATCGGCGCCTGCCTGCACGGCTTCTTCGAGTTCGTGGACCGGCCGGGGTCGGGCTACCCCCTGGTCTTCAACTCGGACATGGGCACCGACCCGGCCGTGGCACCCTTGCTCGAGAGCGCCCAGAACCGCTGCGGGGAGGCCATCGGCCGGGTCCTGCAGGACGAGACCGCGCTGAGCTGGGCCGAGTGCGTCCTGCTGGGCAGCACCCTCGTCGGCATGGCCCAGTCGGCGGCCCGGCACTGGGTGGAGAGCGGGTCCTCCATCCCGCTCGAGCACGCCGTCGAACTGGTGAGCACGCTGAGCTGGCGGGGCATGGGAGCCGTCCCGCAGTCGCCCGAGCAGGTGGCCGCCCGGGCGGGGTCCGAGAACGGCGACGCGGCGGGCTAGGCTCGGAGCAGACATCACTTCCCCACCACTGAAGGAGATCTCGTGGAGATCCGCATCGGAGTCCGTGACGTCGCCCGTGAGGTGACCCTCGACACGGAGAGCACGCCCGAGCAGGTGCGGTCGCTGGTCGCCGAGGCCCTCTCCTCCGGCACCGCGATGATCGAGCTCGAGGACGACAAGGGCGGTTCGGTCCTGGTGCCCACCGCGGCGCTCGGCTACGTCGAGATCGGCTCCCCGGAGAAGGGCCGCGTCGGCTTCGGCTCGCACTGAACCGGTCCGGCCGCCCCGCGCACCGGCGGCGTCCCGGGGTGCATGACGCCTCCGACGGTTCTAGCATGTGGACGCTTGAGCAGGCGCGCAGCACGCGTGCGTGGTGCTCGCACGACTGGACACACCAGTGTCTCGTCGACGTCAACGTGAAAGGTGACGCACATGTTGTGGACCATCATCGTCTCGCTCATCGTCGGCTGCATCGTCGGCCCGCTGGCCCGGCTCATCCTGCCCGGCCGCCAGAACATCTCCGCGGGCATGACCGTCCTCCTGGGCGCCGTCGGCGCGCTGGTCGGCTCGTGGCTGGGAGCCACGCTCTTCGGCGGCAAGAGCGGCGACCCCTGGAGCTGGTCCGGGTTCATCCTCGGCACGGTCGTCGCCATCGTCTTCGTCCTGATCTACGGCGCGGTCACCGGCCGCGGCGAGCGCGCGGTCACCCGCTGACCGCGCTGCCCACCTGACGCCGACGGCGCGTCGTCCCACCCGGGACGGCGCGCCGTCGTCCTGCTCGATGGTGCTCGTCGGCGGCTTAGCCGCTACCCTTGAGGGGTTCACCGGTGACCGGTCGGCCGCAGTCGCTGCGGTTGCTTCTGGTCGGGCGCGTCGCCCGACCATCCCCAGGAACCTTCCCGATCGGCCCGAGCGAGCCCGGCGCACGCCATACGGCGTGCCCGGCCCCAGCCCTACCGAACCGGAAGAGACCCCATGCAGGACAGCACCACGACCTTCGCCGACTACGGCCTCCACCCCGACATCGTCCGCGGCCTCGCGGACACGGGGATCACCCACCCCTTCCCCATCCAGGCGATGACCCTGCCGGTCGCCATGTCCCGGCACGACATCATCGGCCAGGCCAAGACCGGCACCGGCAAGACGCTCGGGTTCGGCCTGCCGCTGCTGCACAACGTCGTCGCCCCCGGCGACGAGGGCTTCGAGCAGCTGCCCGGCAAGGGCGCACCCCAGGCGCTCGTCGTCGCCCCGACGCGCGAGCTGGCCGTCCAGGTCTCCGGCGACCTGTCGAAGGCGGGCGTGCACCGGGGCATCCGCGTGCTCACCATCTACGGCGGCCGCGCGTACGAGCCGCAGATCGAGGCCCTGCAGAGGGGCGTCGAGGTCGTCGTCGGCACCCCCGGCCGGCTGCTCGACCTGGCCGCCAAGGGACACCTGAGCCTGGCGCACGCGCGCACCGTGGTGCTCGACGAGGCCGACGAGATGCTCGACCTGGGCTTCCTGCCCGACGTCGAGAAGCTGCTCGCCCTGACGCCGGCCGGCCGGCACACCATGCTCTTCAGCGCCACCATGCCGGGCGCCGTCGTGGCGCTGGCGCGCCAGTACATGACCCAGCCCACGCACATCCGCGCCGTCAGCGAGGACGGCGAGGGCCGGACCGTGGCGGCCACCGAGCAGTTCGTCTACCGCGCGCACGCACTCGACAAGGTCGAGATGGTCGCTCGCATCCTGCAGGCCGAGGGCCGCGGGCGCACGATCATCTTCACGCGCACCAAGCGCACCGCCGCCAAGGTCGCCGACGAGCTGGCCGACCGCGGCTTCGCCGCCGCGGCGATCCACGGCGACCTGGGGCAGGGCGCCCGTGAGCAGGCGCTGCGCGCGTTCCGCAACGACAAGGTGGACGTGCTGGTGGCCACCGACGTCGCCGCGCGAGGCATCGACGTCGAGGCCGTCACCCACGTCATCAACTACCAGTGCCCCGAGGACGAGAAGACCTACCTGCACCGGATCGGGCGCACCGGCCGGGCCGGTGCCACCGGCGTGGCGGTCACCTTCGTCGACTGGGACGACATGCCGCGCTGGGGCCTGATCAACAAGGCCCTCGACCTCGGCTACCCGGAGCCGGAGGAGACCTACTCCTCCAGCCCGCACCTGTACGAGCAGCTGGACATCCCCGAGGGCACCCGCGGCATGCTCCCGCGCTCGGCCCGGACCCACGCCGGCCTCGCGGCGGAGACGCTCGAGGACCTCGGCGGCCGCGAACCCCGCCACGGCTCGGGGCGTGGCGGGGGTCGCGGTCAGGCAGGTCGCGGGCAGGGCGCCGGTCGGCGCGGTCGTTCCGGCCGCCCCGGGCACGGCTCGGCGCCGAAGGAGGAGTCGGCCCAGACCACGGGCGGCTCCGGCGGCCAGGGCCGGCGCCGGCGCCGCCGCACCACCCGCGTGCGCGGCACCGGGCAGGGCGACTGAGCCCGCCGCACGGACTGCCTCCCCGGCCCTTCAGCCGCTGACCGCGCCGAGCAGCGCGGTGCCCGAGGCCCGCTCCAGCAGCTGCTCGAGCACCTCCGGCGCGGTGGTGTTCTCACCGAGCCGGTTCGGCTTTCCCGCGCCGTGGTAGTCCGAGGACCCGGTCCGGAGCAGGCCGAGCCGGCCGGCCAGCGCGGCGGCGTGCGAGCGCTCCTCCGGCCCGTGGTCCCGGTGGTCCACCTCGAGCCCCGCCAGCCCCGCGTCGGTCATCTGCGCCACGACGTCGTCCTCGACCGTGCGGCCCCGCCGCCCCGCGAAGGGGTGCGCCATGACGGCGACGCCCCCGGCGGCGACCACCAGCTCGGTCGCGCGCACCGGGTCGGGGGCCGCATGAGTCACGTAGTAGGGGCTGCGGGAGGACAGGACGTCCTGGAAGGCGGCGTCCCGGTGGGGGAAGATGCCGCGGCGCACGAGCAGGTCGGCCAGGTGCGGGCGCCCCAGCGTGGCGCCCTCCTCCGCGAGCGCCACGAGCTCGTCGTAGCTGACCGGGTAGCCGTCGGCGGCCATCCGCTCCACCATCACCCGGAGGCGGGAGTCCCGGCTGCCGCGGCTCGCGGCGAGCTCCTCGACCAGCGCCTCGTCCCGCGGGTCCGGCAGGTAGGCCAGCAGGTGCACCGAGATCCCCCGCCAGCTGCACGACACCTCGATGCCGGGCACGACCAGGACCCCCGCCACCCGGCCGGCCGCGTCGGCCTCCGCCCACCCCGTCGCCACGTCGTGGTCGGTGAGCGCCACGACGCCGATGCCTGCCTCGGCGGCCCTGCGCACCACCGTGCCGGGCGGCTCGGTGCCGTCGCTGTGCGTGGAGTGCGTGTGCAGGTCGACGACCGCGCCCGGATCCAGGGAGACCATGGGCCCACGGTATGCCGAGCGGCGCGCGGCATACTGGACCACCGAGACCAGACACTCCGGACCGTCCGGAGGGGACGCATCCCGAGGGGGAGCTTGCATGCACCTGACCACGCCGACCACCCGCCGTCTCGCTGCGGCCGGCCTGGCGACCGCGCTGGCCGTGACCGCCCTCTCGGGGTGCGCCCAGGAGGAGCCCACCCACGAGGAGAGCACCACCTCCTCCACCGACGCGGCGCCCACGACCACTGACGAGGACGGGGTCACCAGCGCCGCCCCGGACGACGGGCCGAGCACCGAGGACGCGGAGCAGACCACGGAGGCGCCCACCACGGCGACGCCCGAGCCGACCGCCCTGGAGGCCTCGGACGGCAGCTTCGAGATCGAGGTGCCGGGCGGCTGGGAGGACGCTATGGACCTCCTCGACGAGCAGGGGGTCCTGCTGGCGGCCAAGGACACCGAACGGGTCGACGACTTCTACACCAACGTGGTCGTCACCACCGAGAAGTCGGTCGACGACCTGTCCGCCTCGGTGGCCGACGCGGCCGAAGAGCTGGCGGGCAAGGACGGGGAGTACGAGCTGCTCGACGCTGTCGACGTCGACGGGGAGAAGGCACCCGGCTACACGCTGGTCCGCACGGTCAAGGACACCGAGGTGCACCAGGTCCAGCGGTGGATCAACCACGACGACACGCTCTACGTGGTGACCTTCTCCGCGGTGGAGAGCCAGGCTGCGGCGACCGCCCCGGTGCTCGAGGACATCCTGGCCTCGTGGTCCTGGAGCGGTTGACGCCACGACGGCGGCCGGCGGGTCAGCCGGTGACGAAGCGGCTCTCGGAGCGGCGCCTGGCCAGCTGGGCCGCACGGTCGAGCCCCAGCCGGCGGCGGGCCAGGTAGCCGCCGATGGACAGCCCGGCAGCCAGTGCCACACCGGTGGACACCGCGGTGACGAAGTGGGTCACCGCACCACCGACCACCGCCGGCGTGCCCTGCTGCATGAGGTAGATGGCGCGGTAGACGGCGAGGCCGGGGAGCAGGGAGACCACGCCCGCGGTCCCGACCGCCAGCTCGGGCAGGCGCAGCCGGCGGTGCACGGCATACGCGAGCGCACCCACGGGTGCGGAGGCCAGCGCGGTGCTGGCGACCGTGCCCAGGCCCAGCCCGAGCCCGAGCTCGAAGAACAGCCAGCCGAGCGCGGCCACGAGCATGGACACCAGCGTGGTGCGCCGCCCCGTGTAGGTCCCCAGGCAGAAGCCGAGCGCGATGAGGACCGCTCCGGCGGTGCTCTGCAGCGGCGTGCCGCCGATGGCGACGATCGGTGAGACCTCCATGTCGATCCCGAGCCAGTGGCCCGCACCGATGACGATCGCGACGCCGACCGCGATGCCGACGGTCATCATGATGACCTCCATCCCGCGCGCTCCCGCCGTCACGTAGTAGCCGTCGAGGGCGTCCTGGGCGGCCCCCATGACGCCCAGGCCCGCGAGCAGCATCACGATGCCGGAGATGACGACCAGCGAGGGCGACTGGACGCCGGGCACGGAGATACCGTTGTCGTTCGCGGCGAAGAGCGCCAGCGCGAAGGTGGCGGGGACGGCGGCACTGACCACCTGGGCGAAGAAGGCCGCGAGGCGGATGCCGTACATCACGCGCTGGACGCGGTCGACGACCGCTGCCGAGACGGCCGCCACCACCCACATGCCCGGCTGCGCACCGAACAGCATGACCACCCCGACGGCCAGGAGCGCCGAGCCGAGGGTGACGACCCACCGCCGGTAGGGGTGCGGCGCCCGCAGGACCGCCAACAGCTCCCGGCGGGCGTCGGAGATGTCCCGCACGCCGGTGCCGGACTCGGCCGCGTGCACCGCCTCGTCCACGATCCGCTGGACGCCCTCCAGGCGCGTGTAGTCCGGGGCACGCCCCGGGATGACGCGCATCACCGACAGCGGGTCCTCGTCCAGCCCGCGGTGGATGGAGACGGTGATCGAGGTGAACGTGACGTCCACGTGCGCCGAGCGCACGCCGTACGCGTGCATGAGCCTGAGCAGGTTGGTGACGCAGTCCGCCGCCGACGCACCGGTGGAGAGCATCGCCTCGCCGACCCGCAGGGCCAGGTCGATGACGCTGCGGGCGTGCTGCTGCGACACGTCGTCGCCCCCGGAGCGCAGGCCGAGGGCCATGGTGGGCGGGGAGACGCCGCGCACGGCGTGCGCGGCGCGCAGCCGCCAGACCCGGCCGATCCTGCGGGTCTCGCGCAGCTCGGGGGCGCTCACGCGCTGGGGACCGGTCACCTCTCCGGTCACGGCGGGGGTCGGCTCGGGCTGGTCCACCCGACCAGCCTAGGACCTCCTTCCTGACCGGGAGCCGGGCGTCCCGGGGCACCGCCTACGATGGCCCGGTGAGCGAGAAGCAGCACCGGGCCGAGCACCGCAACCGTCCTACCGGGGAGGCGTTCCGTGCCTTCATGGGCAGCGGCTGGGCCCCTCGGAGCGGGGACCTGCCGCGGCTGACGGAGGCGGCGAGGTATGCCGCGGCGCGCCGGGAGGCGGTCTCCGCCGCCTACCCGGGGGTCCGGGTGGTCGTGCCGGCCGGGGGGCTGAAGATCCGCAGCAACGACACCGACTACGTCTTCCGCCCGCACAGCGCCTTCGCCAACCTCACCGGCCTCGGGGCCGACCGCGAGCCCGACGCGGTGCTGGTGCTCGAGCCCCGCACCGACGAGGACGGGGCTGCGCAGGGGCACGAGGCTGTCCTCTACTTCCTGCCCCTCGCCGACCGCGACACCGAGGAGTTCTTCGCCGACTCCCGCGTCGGCGAGTTCTGGGTCGGCCCGCGTCCTACGCTGGCCAGCGCGTCCGCCGAGCTGGGCGTGACGACGCGGCACCTGGACGAGCTGCGCGACGCCCTGGCCAAGGACGCCGGGCCCGGCGGCCTGGCGCTGCGCGTCGTGCGTGACGCGGACCGGGAGGTGGCCGCGCTCGTGGACGAGGTCCGCGGCCAGGTGGGGCTGACGACCGGCGAGGAGTCGGTCGCCGCGGCCCAGGAGCAGGACCTGGAGCTGGCGCGGCTGCTGTCCACGCAGCGCCTGGTCAAGGACGAGTGGGAGGTCCGGCAGATGGAGGAGGCGGTCGCCGCCACCGCCGTCGCCTTCGACGCCGTCGTCGCCGAGCTCCCCGAGGCCGTGCGCCGCGGGCGCGGCGAGCGCTGGGTGGAGGGCGTCTTCGGCCTGCACGCCCGGCACGCGGGCAACGGTGTGGGCTACGACTCCATCGCGGCGGCCGGCGAGCACGCCACCACGCTGCACTGGATCCGCAACACCGGCGAGGTCCGCGAGGGGGACCTGCTGCTGCTGGACGCCGGTGTGGAGACCGACTCGCTCTACACCGCCGACGTCACCCGCACGGTCCCGGTCGGCGGCACCTTCACCCCGGCTCAGCGCAAGGTCTACGAGGCGGTCCTGGAGGCGCAGGAGGCCGGTCTGGCCGCCGCCCGCCCGGGCAACCGCTTCAAGGACGTCCACGCGGCAGCGATCGAGGTGATCGCCCGGCACCTGCTGGAGTGGGGGCTGCTGCCCGAGGGCGTCACGCTCGAGCAGACGCTCGACGCCGAGGAGGGGCAGTTCCACCGCCGCTGGATGGTCCACGGGACCAGCCACCACCTGGGCATCGACGTGCACGACTGCGCGCTGGCCCTGCGCGAGGACTACGTCGAGGGCGAGCTGCGCGAGGGCATGATCCTCACCGTGGAGCCGGGCCTGTACTTCAAGTCCGACGACCTCCTCGTGCCGGAGGAGCTGCGCGGCATCGGCGTGCGCATAGAGGACGACGTGGTCATCACCGCCGACGGCAACCGCAACCTGTCCGCCATGCTGCCGCGCACCGCCGACGAGGTCGAGGCGTGGGTGCGGGCCGGAGGGCGCCGCGACGGCTGACCGCCCCGGCTGCCCGGCGGGCTCAGCCGAGCGGGGCGCCGGGCCGCCGGTCCATCAGCTCGCGCGCCTGCTCGACGAGCTTGTGCTCGGTGAGGACCTCGTAGCGGGTGGCCACCACCTGGCTGACCGAGACGAAGTCGCGCCGTCCTCGCGTCATCGCGTAGCCGATGAGCGCCCAGACCAGTCCGAAGAACGCCCCGAACAGCACCGCGCCCAGGACCGTCACCAGCGCGTCCCCGCCCGGCGCGAACAGGGCGAAGATCAGCCCGACGAAGAGCCCGAGCCAGACGCCGGAGAGCAGCCCGCCGAGCGCGACGCGCCCGGTGGTCAGCCTCCCCGTCACCCGCTCGACCTGCTTGAGCTCGGTGCCCACGATCATGCAGTGCTCGACCGGGAACTCCTCGTCGGAGAGGTAGTCGACGAGCGACTGGGCCTCCTCGTAGCGCTCGAAGACGCCGAGGCTCATCGGGTAGTCGAGGGCGATGACGGGGCCGGGGCCGCCGCGCGAGAGGCTGGATGCTGAGGTCACGACACCATTGTGCCGCCACCGCCGCAGCGGGGCGAGCGCGGCGCGGCGCGGGACGTGAGAAGACCTCCGGGACCGGGACGGGGTCACGGGGGTCGCACGTGGTCCGCGCTCAGCGGCGGAAGAGGCGCCTGCGGGGACGGACGGGGCGCTTGGCGACGTCC
>QEUR01000314.1 GCA_003577095.1 Acidobacteriota bacterium | reverse complement strand
AACGGGTTCGCCGGGCTCTGGCTCCCGGCCAACCTGACGGCCACCCTCACGGTCGAGCACGAGGGCCGCACGGCCAGCACGCCGATCACCACCGGTGCGGACGCCCCCACCTGCCTGACCACCCTGCAGCTGCGGTAGGCGGCACCATGACCAGCCAGCACCGCCACCAGAGATCCTCGAGCTCCCCCCCGGAGGCAGCACAACCCCTGCGCCGGACACAAAGTCCCACGCGCGCCGGGACCGGCGAGGCGACGCCAGCAGCACCTCCGGGGCTGCCCACGCGGGAAGGAGGAGCACCGGTGGGACGGACCTCCCGGACGGCCGCCCTGGCGGCGGCCGCGGCCCTGCTGCTCGCCGGCTGCGGCGCGTCCGGCTCGAGCATCGCCGAGCAGATGCGCCAGGGCGACCAGAAGGGCTACGTCGCCGGTGACGGCACCATCGAGTCCCTGGTACCGGAGCAGCGCCGGAGCGTGCTGGCGCTGGAGGGCACCACGCTCGAGGGCGATCCCTGGTCTGCCGCGGACCACCACGGCGAGGTCGTCGTCATCAACGTTTGGGGGTCCTGGTGCGCCCCGTGCATCGAGGAGACCCCGGACCTGGTCCGGGTCGCCTCCGACCTGGAGCAGGCCGGTGAGCCGGTGCAGTTCGTCGGCGTGAACTCCCGCGACTCCGTGCCCAGCGCCCTGGCCTTCCAGGAGACGCACGGCATCCCCTACCCCTCCCTGCAGGACGACGGCGGGCGCACCCGCGCCCAGCTGGGCGGGCTCGCGGTCGCCACGCCCTCCACGATCATCCTGGACGGGCAGGGGCGGGTCGCCGCGCGGGTCAGCGGCGCGGTCGACGCCACCAGCCTGCGTGGCCTGGTCGACGACGTGCTGGGCAGCGAGGCCGGCGATGAGTGAGGTCGTGCTGACCGGCCCCCTGCTGCTGGCCGCCGCGATCGCGGCCCTGGCCGGCCTCGTGTCCTTCGCCAGCCCGTGCGTGCTGCCGCTGGTGCCCGGCTACATCGGCTACCTCTCCGGCATGACCGGCGGCGCCCCCCGGACCCCGGCGCCGCCCCGGTGGCGCCCCGTGGTCGGCTCCGGGCTGTTCGTGGCCGGGTTCTCCGTCGTGTTCATCGCGATGAGCGTGGTGATCTCCTCCCTCGGGATGGTCCTGGCCGCCAACCAGGGGCTGCTGCTGCGCGTGGGCGGCCTCATCGTCACCGGGCTAGGTCTGGTCATGCTGCTGCAGGTCTCCCCGGGTCTCTCCGTGCGCTGGCGCCCAGCGTCCGGGCTCGCCGGGGCTCCGCTGCTGGGCGTCGTCTTCGGGCTGGGCTTCTCCGCGTGCACCGGGCCCGCTCTCGCCGCGATCCAGACCCTGGGCACCTCGATCCTGCCCGGTGACGGCGCGCTCGGCCGGGCGGTCGTGCTCGCCGTGGCGTACTGCGTCGGCCTGGGGCTGCCGTTCGTCCTGGTCGCCGCCGGCATGGGATCGGTCAGCCGGGGCTCGCGCTGGCTGCGCGGCCACTACCTGCTCGTGCAGCGGGCCGGCGGGACCCTGCTGATCCTGCTGGGGCTGCTCATGGTCCTCGGGATCTGGGCCGAGGCGATGGCCTGGGTGCAGACCCGGCTCACCGGCAACTTCACCACGGTGATCTGAGATGCCCCGCACCCAGGCGCCGCAGCGGATCGAGCCGGCCTACCCCAAGGACCGCACCACCATGGGAGGACCACGCCTGGGTCCCCTGGGGTGGGCCCGGTGGGGCTGGCGCCAGCTGACCAGCATGCGCACCGCGATCCTGCTGCTGCTGCTGCTCGCCGTCGCCGCCATCCCCGGCTCGCTGTTCCCACAGCGCTCGGTCGACCCGGTCCGGGTACGGGCCTTCGTCGAGGACAACCCCGGCCTCGCCCCGTGGCTGGACCGGCTGTTCCTCTTCGACGTCTTCTCCTCCCCATGGTTCGCCTCGATCTACCTGCTGCTGATGGTCAGCCTCGTGGGCTGCATCGTCCCGCGGACCGTGCAGCACGCCCGCGCTCTGCGGTCCCGGCCTCCACGGGCGCCACGGCGCCTGGGCCGGCTGCCCGCCGTAGCCGAGGCCACCGTTCCCGGCGCCCCGGAGGCCGTCCTGGCGGCGGCCCGCGACGTGCTGGCCGCCAGGGGGTACCGGCTGAGCCGGGCCGAGGCGGACGACCGGTCCGTCACCGGCGAGAAGGGATACCTGAAGGAGACCGGCAACCTGCTCTTCCACCTGGCCATGCTCGGGGTGATCGTCGCGTTCGCCGCCGGGCACCTGCTCGGGTGGCGGGGGGAGATCATCATCAAGGAAGGTCAGTCGTGGACCGCCGGACCGGCCAGCTTCGACACCCTCAACCTCGGGCCCCTGGCCAGCACCGACGACATCCCGACCTTTACCGTGCAGCTCGACCGGCTCGACGTGGCGTTCGAGACCCAGGCCGAGGGTGCCCAGTTCGGCCAGCCCCGCCGCTTCGACGGCCTCGCCACCGTCGACATCCCCGGACGGGACCCCGAGCAGCAGCAGTTCGCGGTCAACCATCCCGTCTCCGTCGGCGGGGACTCCATCTTCCTGCTCGGCAACGGCTACGCGCCCGTGGTGACCGTCCGTGACCCGGACGGGCAGGTCCTGTACTCCGAGGCCGTCACGTTCCTGCCCCAGGACAACAACTACGCCAGCGAGGGCGCCATCAAGGTGACCGGCCGCGACCCCGGGCTCGGGCTGGTCGGCGGCTTCCTGCCCACCCTGCGGCTCGACCCCGAGCTCGGCATG
>QEUR01000313.1 GCA_003577095.1 Acidobacteriota bacterium | reverse complement strand
GGCCGTCGGCCCCGGCGGCTGGCGGGCCTCCGCGCTGCCGCGCTGAGGCTGCCCGCCGCGGCCCTCAGGCCCGGGCGGCGAGGCGGCGCACGTAGCGCTGGTGGTACATGTCCGGCAGGCAGCCTGCCTCGACGACCCGGCGGGCGGCGTCGTCGTCGCCCATCGCCGCGGCGAAGGCGGTCATCATGTCGACGTCGTGCCCGGGCCGGCCCTCGGCGACGACCGGGTCGCCGGCACGGACCGTCCCGGGCACCACCACGCGCAGGTAGACCCCGCACCGGCCGTGCGCCGCGAAGCGCCGCACCCAGCCGGGCTCCCCCACGTGCCGCGCGAAGGTCGCGCACGGCGTCCGCGGCACCGACACCTCCAGCAGCACCTGCTCGCCCACCCGCAGCCGCTGGTTGATGAGCATCCGCTCCAGGTCGATGCCCTCGGTGGTCAGGTTCTCGCCGAAGAAGCCGTCGGCGAGCTGCCGCCCGAGCTCCCGTCCCCAGCGGTCCAGCTCCTCCCGGGCGTAGGCGTAGACCGCCTTGTTCGCCCCGCCGTGGTGGTCGACGTCCCCCACGTGGTCGCCGACGACGCCCGGGCCGTCGCCGTAGCGCGGCCCCGGCTGGAAGACCTCGAGCGCCGCGCCCGGCCGCTTGTCGATCCCGGTGAGGTAGGGCTTGCCGGACGGCTCGGGCTTGGGGCGGGCCACGTTCGTGGAGCGGACGCGGGGGCTCATGGCTCCACGGTATGCGGTGCGCCCGTCGCAGGGCGCCTGCAGGTCGCGCCGTCCCCGGGCGGCGCCGGCCCGGTCACCGTCCGTTGTGTAGGTTTGCGCCTTGTGACCCAGCAGATCCGCCAGCAGACCGCCATCGACCGCCTCGCCGAGGACCACCTGGACGCCGTGGTGGCCCTGAGCCCGATGGAGGGGACCTACCTGGGCGTGACCGGTCAGGACGACAAGCTGGACGACCTGTCGGTCGAGGGCCTGCGCGCCCGGCGGGCGCTGTCCGCCGAGACGCTCGAGCAGCTGGACCGGCTCGAGCCGCAGGACGACGTCGACCGCGTCACCGCCGCGGCGATGCGCGAGCGGCTGGGCCTGGAGGTCGAGCAGCTCGACCTCGTGCTCGAGGGGCGCGCCCCGGTCGACCTCAACGTCATCGCCTCCGAGGTGCAGGCGGTCAGGGACATCTTCGACATCATGGGCAAGGACACCGAGGAGCAGTGGCGCACGATCGCCGCCCGCCTCGACGCGGTGCCGACGGCCCTGACGCAGTACGCCTCGGCCCTCACCTGGTCGGCCGAGCGCGGGCAGGTGGCGCCCCGCCGCCAGGTGGAGAAGGTCGCCGAGCAGTGCCGCGACCAGGCGGCCGAGGACACCTCCACCTTCGAGGCGCTCCTGCGCGAGGCCGAGGGTCAGCCGGCGGAGGTCCGCGGGCTGCTCGCCGCGGCCGCCGGGTCGGCGCGGAACGCCTTCGGCGCGCTCGCCGATCACCTGGACCGGCTGGCGCCGCAGGCGCCGGAGTCCGACGCCTGCGGCCGGGAGCTCTACCAGCTGCGCTCGCGCTCCTTCCTGGGCGCGACCATCGACCTGGAGGAGACCTACCGGTGGGGCCAGGAGGAGCTGGCCCGGATCACCGCGCTCATGGAGGAGACCGCCGAGCAGATCCGGCCGGGCGCCACCGTCAAGGAGGCCGTGGCGATCCTCGACGAGGACCCGCAGTACCAGCTGGACGGCACCGACGCGCTGCGCGAGTGGATGCAGGTGAAGGCGGACGAGGCGGTGGCGAACCTGGCCGACGTCCACTTCGACGTGCCCGGGCCGGTCCGCCGCATCGAGTGCATGATCGCGCCGAGCCAGACCGGCGGCATCTACTACACCGGCCCCTCGGAGGACTTCTCCCGGCCCGGCCGGATGTGGTGGTCGGTGCCCAAGGGCGTCACCCGGTTCTCCACCTGGCGCGAGCTGACGACCGTCTACCACGAGGGCGTGCCGGGGCACCACCTGCAGATCGGTCAGACGGTCTACCGCTCCGAGCTCCTCAACCGCTGGCGCCGGCTGGCCTCCTGGACCTCGGGCCACGGCGAGGGCTGGGCCCTCTACAGCGAGTGGCTGATGGCCGACCTGGGCTACATGGACGACCCGGGCAACCGGATGGGCCTGCTCGACGGCCAGGCGCTGCGCGCCGCGCGGGTCGTCATCGACATCGGCGTCCACTGCGGCTTCGAGGCCCCGGAGGAGGTCGGCGGCGGCGAGTGGACCTACGACAAGGCCTGGGCGCTGCTCGACGCGCACACCAACATGGACGAGGGCTTCACCCGCTTCGAGCTGGACCGCTACCTCGGCTGGCCCGGGCAGGCGCCGGCCTACAAGGTCGGCGAGCGGCTGTGGCTGCAGCTGCGCGAGGAGGTCCGCGAGCGCGAGGGCGAGGACTTCGACCTCAAGGCCTTCCACCGCCGTGCCCTCGACGTCGGCGGCGTCGGCCTCGACACCCTGCGCTCGGCCGTCCTCGGCCAGCTGTGAGCCGCGAAACGGGTGCGGTGACCACGGTCCCGGACCTGCGGACCGGTCGGCTGCTCCTGCGCGGCTTCCGGGACGACGACCGCGCACCGTTCGCCGCCCTCAACGCCGACCCCCGGGTCACGCGGCACCTGCAGGGCCCGCTGACCCGTGCGCGCTCGGACGCGTTCGTGGACCGCATCGCGACCTGCTGGGCCGAGCGCGGGTGGGGCCTGTGGGCGCTCGAGCTGTCCGCCACGGGCGAGTTCGTGGGCTACACGGGCCTGTGGCCGGCGGACTTCCTGCCCTCGGGTCCCCGCGTC
>QEUR01000312.1 GCA_003577095.1 Acidobacteriota bacterium | reverse complement strand
CGACGGTGGCGATGGCATCGACGTCGGTTACACGCAGGAGCAGGCAGCCGCGCTTGCCAAGACGTATCCGCCTGGCTCTGACTCCGCAGCGCCGACATCCATCTACCAGTACGTCGCCGTCATCGACTGCATCCCGCCCAACTCCCCCGAGCAACCCCGCCTGGAGATCTGCGGCTACGCGGTGAACTATTGCGAGGAAAACGTCCCGGACTCGAGCGGACCCCGGTCGATCATCTACCGGCGGACCGCGGACTCGGCGGGCTCACCCACGTCGGGCTGGGAGCCGCTCGCACCCACCTGCTGGACCGACTCCGTCCCTGCCGCATCGGGCGAGCCGGCGGTCGAGCTCACCGAGGCGATGATCGTGGAGCAGTTCCACCGCACCGACTTCGCTCTCCCCCAGGCGGTGATCCAGCCGCCCGACGGGGCGACGCTGGTCAACCTGCCGGTCTACTTCGAGCTGGCCTGGCCGGACGCCGGCTTCGAGCCGAGCGAGATCGACACGACCACCCTGGTCGGGCACGAGGTCAGGATCCGGCCGACCCTCATCGGCGTGACCTACGTGACCGGCGACGGCTCGAGCATCGGCCCGACGACGAGCCTGGGCGGCGGCTACCCGGACGGCGACATCACGCACACCTACGCCGCGCCCGCCGAGGTCGGGCCCTACATCTCGGTCGAGTACGGCGGCGAGGTCAGCGTCGACGGCGGCGAGTGGACGACCATCCCCAGCTCGGCCACTGTCGACGGACCGGCGTCGCCGCTGCGGGTCCTCGCGTCCAAGAATCGCCTCTACGACAACTAGGCCGCCCCTCCTGTAGAGGGAGTCGGTTCTTGTCGCGGGTTCCAACCCGCGACAAGAGCCAGATCCCTCCACAAGTGCCCCAGCCGAGCCGCCAGCCCGAGATCGCCAGGGCCCGAAGTGGCTCTGCGGGCGCCTCAAGAACCTACAATCGGGAGTGAAGGTCGACGACCCCTCGAGCTTCCCCGGGGAGCCTGCTGATCCGCGACTCACAGGCAGGAGCCCGTCATGTTCAAGCTGCTCGCGACCACCGCCGCCCTGGCCACCCTCCTCGGGCCCGCGGTCCAGGCCGGCCCGCCCACGGCACCGGGCACCTCCCCCGCCACGACCGTCGTCAGCACGAGCCTCCGGGCCGACGCCACGACAGGGGTCACCAACCCGACGGCCGCCTCGGTCCTGGCCGGGATGAGCCTGGAGCAACGGGTCGGCCAGCTGTTCATGGTGGCCGCACCCGCGAGCGGCTACACCTCCGGCACCGTCCACGCGATCACCGACCACCACGTCGGCAACGTCTACCTCAGCGGTCGCAGCAGCGCGGGCCTGGTCGCCACCCGCAAGATGACCGACCGGCTCCAGCGCATGTCGACCACCAGCCGCACCAGCAACGTCACGCTCCTCGTGGCCACCGACCAGGAGGGCGGCTACGTCCAGGTGCTCTCCGGCCGCGGCATCTCGACCATCCCGACCGCCCTCACCCAGGGCAGCTGGGGCACCTCCACCCTGCGCTCACGGGCCGCCTCGTGGTCCGCACAGCTGCGCGGCGCCGGCGTCAACCTCGACCTGGCACCGGTGCTCGACGTCGTCACCGCGGCGTGGGCGCCCTACAACGAGCCCATCGGTCAGTACGACCGCGAGTTCGCTCACACCTCCGCCGCCGTCACCACCAAGGGCCTTGCCTTCCTCGAGGGTATGGAGTCGCGCAACGTGGGCGCGACCGTCAAGCACTTCCCCACCCTGGGTCGGGTGCGCTACAACACCGACACCCACTCGGGGGTGACGGACAGCAGGACGACGAGCGGCTCGGCATACCTCGACCCGTTCCGCAGCGCGGTCGACCACGGGGTGGAGGCGGTGATGGTGTCGACCGCCTACTACTCCAGGATCGACGCCAGGCACCCGGCGGCCTTCTCCCGCACGGTCATCACCGGCCTGCTGCGCGAGCAGATGGGCTACGACGGCGTGGTCATCAGCGACGACCTCGGCAACGCGGCGCAGGTGCAGGCGTGGAGCCCCGGGAGGCGGGCGGTCGACTTCATCGACGCCGGCGGTGACGTGGTCCTCACCGGCAGCACCGCCGACGTGCCCAGCATGGTGGACGCCGTCCTGGCCAAGGCGGAGAGCAGCTCCTCCTTCCGGGCGAAGGTCGACGCCTCCGCGCTGCGCGTGCTGCAGGCCAAGCACTCGCTCGGGCTGCTGCGGCGCTACGCCCGGCTGGACGTCAACGGGAGCCTCGGTCCGGCCACGGTCAGCGCGCTGCAGGTCTACCTGCGGATCCGCACCACGGGCACCTGGGACGCCCTGACCCGCAAGACCCTTCAGCGCGCCGTCGGCACGCCGATCGACGGCGACTGGGGTCCTGCGTCCCAGGCCGCGCTCCAGGACTTCCTCGGCATCAGCCGGGACGGCTCGACCAGCCTCAACGCCCGCACCGTCGCCGCGCTCCAGGACTATCTCAACGCCCAGCGCTAGCTGGGGACGCACCGCGGCGGCGACGGACCGCGGGCGCGACGGCATACCGCGACCCCCGGCGACGTTGCCGCACACATGCCCACCCCCTCGCGCCGCGTCCCCCTGTCCGTCCTCGACCTCGCCCCGCGCTCGCAGGGCATGACGCCGCGGGAGGCGCTGCAGGAGTCGACGAAGCTGGCCCAGGAGGTGGACCGGCTCGGCTACCACCGCTACTGGATGGCCGAGCACCACGGCTCGGAGACGTTCATGTCGTCGGCCACCTCGCTGCTCCTCGGGCACGTCGCGCAGCACACCTCCCGCATCCGGCTCGGCTCCGACTCCCCGCTCATGGTCGCCGAGTACTACGGCACCCTCGCCACCCTCTACGGCGACCGCTTCGACCTCGGGCTCGGCCGCGCGCCGGGCACCGACCCGATGACCGCCGCCGCGCTCGCCCGGTCGAGCGGGCAGCTGCAGGACTTCGCCTCCGAGGTGGCCGCCCTGCGGGACTTCCTCGGTATGCCGCGCGCCGGCGCCCGGGTGCGTGCCCTCCCCGGCGAGGGCACGCAGGTGCCGCTGTGGATGCTGGGCTCCTCGACCGGCGGGGCGCAGGTGGCGGCGGCGCTCGGGCTGCCGTTCAGCTTCGCCTCGCACTTCGCGCCGGACCAAATCCGCGAGGCGCTGCTGGTCTACCGGGACCGCTTCCGCGCCGACGCCGAGACCGCGCAGGTGGACCGGCCGACCGTGATGGCCGGCGTCAACGTGCTGGTCGCGCCCACGCAGGAGGAGGCCGACCACCTGTTCACCACCGCCCAGCTGATGGCGATCCGGATCCGCAGCGGGCAGCCGGCTCCGCTCGACCCGCCGGTGGCGTCGCTCGAGGACGCCGTCCCCGCGCAGCTGCTCGGGCTCGCCGCCGCGCACCAGGCGGTGCGCGCGGTCGGCACGCCGGAGCTGGTCACCGAGCTGCTCGAGGAGTTCGTCGCCGAGCACGAGCTGGACGAGCTGATCATCACGACCTACGCCTACGACCCGGAGCTGCGGCGCCGCTCCTTCCGGCTGCTCGCGGAGGCGTGGGGGCTGGCCCCGGCGGGCTGAGGACGCGGACTGTCCGCATCCGGTGCGATGCTGTGGCGATGGGAGAGCCGACGCAGACCCTGACCTCGCGCGAGCTGCAGCAGTCCGAGGGCGCGCAGGACTGGAGAGTCCTGGGCACCGGGGCCGCGGCCTGGTTCACGACCCCGTCGCACGCCCGGGGCGCCGACCTGGCCGCACGGGTGCTCGGCCTCGCCGAGGAGACCGGCGCGGTCGTGGACGTGGACGTGCGCGCGCGGGGCGTGCGCGTCCGCATACCCCTCACCCCGGAGGACGAGGGGTGGACCACCGCGCACCTGTCCATCGCGCGGGAGGTCTCGCGAGCCGCCTCCCAGATCGGGCTCGCGGCCGACCCGTCCGCGCTCCAGGACGTGCAGCTCGCCTTCGACGTGCTCGACCAGGCGGCGGTGAGCCCGTTCTGGGAGACGGTGCTCGGCTACCGGCGGGTCGGGGACGAGGACATCATGGACCCGGCGCGGCGGCACCCGCCGATCTGGTTCCAGGACCTGGACCCGCAGGCCCCGCGGCCGCTGCGCAACCGGCTGCACCTGGACGCCGTCACCCCGCTGCCGGTCACCGAGGCGGCGCTCGCGGCCGTCGAGGCGGACGGCGCGCGGGTGGCGCCGCACGGCTTCTACGCCACCGTCGCCGACGCGGAGGGCAACGAGGTGGACCTGCTCGAGCTGCAGGAGTGGGACCAGCGGCCGTGGCGGACGCCCGAGACGGAGGACTGGCGGCTGGTCTTCGCCGCCGTCGCCTGCTACCCGACGCGCTCGGCGCGGGAGGCGGCCGGCCTGACCACCACCGCCGCCGCGCTCGCCGACGAGGCCGGGCTGGCCCTCAACATCGACGTCCGCCCCGGTCTGGCCACCGTGGCCACCGCCAAGGACGCCTGGGAGATGCAGGAGGGGTATGACGCGCTCGCCGCCGAGGTGCAGCGGGCCGCCCGCGCCCTGGGCCTGGTCGCGGACACGACGCTGCCCCGGTTCGTGCAGGTGGGGATCGACGCGGTCGACATCCCGGCGGTCCGGGGGTTCTGGCGGGTGGTGCTGGGCTACGAGGAGGACCCGCGCACCGGGGTGACCGACCTCGTCGACCCCCGGCAGCTCAACACGACGGTCTTCCTGCAGGACCTGGACGCCTCCGACA
>QEUR01000017.1 GCA_003577095.1 Acidobacteriota bacterium | reverse complement strand
GAGGTCGAGGCCGAGCCGGGGTTCTTCGAGTGCGACACGGTCGCTCACTGCGGGCCCACGACCAGGGGCGAGTACGCGCGCACCCTCAACCTGACCTGCGTGCACACCGGGTGGGTGTTCACGACCACGGTCCGCAACAACGCCCACATCCACATCCTGGCCGGGCTGCAGTCCGCCGTGGAGCACATCCCGTTCAAGGTCGCCGGGCTGGACTTCGACAACGGCAGCGAGTTCCTCAACCACGCCGTGATCAACTGGGCCGCCGACCTGGACGTCTACTTCACCCGCGGGCGGCCCTACAAGAAGAACGACCAGGCCACCATCGAGTCCAAGAACAACCACCTGGTCCGCAGGTACGCGTTCTACTACCGCTATGACACGGCCGAGGAGCGCGCCGTGCTGGCCCGTCTGTGGCCCCTGGTCAACGACCGGATGAACTACCTGACCCCGACCAAGAAACCGGCCGGCTACGGCACCGACCGCCACGGGCGACGCACCCGACTGTACGACCAGCCCCGTACCCCCCTGCAACGGCTCCTGGCCGCCGGTGTCCTGTCCACGACCCAGCAGTCCGAGCTGACCGACTACCGCGACTCGCTCAACCCCGCCGAGATCGGCCGTCGGATCGCCGACCTGCAGACCCGGCTGATCGTGCTCGCCAAGGCCAAGACCGAGCAGCTGTACATCGCCAGCATCCCCTCCGCGCTGCCCGACGTGCGCAAGGGCGTACGCGTCCAGGCAACTACCGATACCCCACTCGTTTCGCGGGCAGTTCCTAGTTGAGGCACGGGCCCGGTTTCGCGGGCACCTTGACATGAGGCACTGCGGCGGTCTCGGGGAGCAGGTGACATCGGTTCCTGAGGGGAACCAGTGTCACCTGCCCTCCGGGCCCGGCACGGGCGGCAGCGGTTTCGGCGGAAGCCGCTCAGCGCCCGCCGTGGAAGCGCGCGTGCAGGGCCCGCATCGGCTCGGTCAGCTCGGGCACGGGTCCGGCCACGACCGCCGAGGGAACCACCGTGGTGATCGGCAGCGGCGCGACGGGACCGGGCGGGACGCCCAGCTCGGCCAACCAGCCGGTGAGCTGCTCGGACGTGGTGGCCACGACGATCCGGCCCAGGCCGACCCAGCCGTGCGCCGCGGCACACATCGGGCAGTGCTCGCCGGAGGTGTAGACGGTCCCGCGCGCCCGCTCCTCCGGCGACAGGTGCTCCACGGCCCACAGCGCGATGGCCAGCTCCGGGTGCCGGGTGCGGTCGCCGCCGGAGACGTGGTTGTGGTCCTCGACGAGGACCTCGCCGTCGGCCGACACCAGCACGGACCCGAAGGGTTCGTCCCCGACCTCGAGCGCCCGTTCCGCCAGCTCGACGCAGCGGCGCAGATGGATTAGGTCCTGCTCGGTCACGTCGTGCCTGCTCATGGGCACAGCATCACAGCAGTCCGTCCAGATAGTCGAGCACCGCCGTCCGTACGGGCATCAGGTAGACGTTGTGGCCGTGCTCGCCGGCGACGTCGAGCGCCTGCCGGGCGTAGTCCCGCTGCCACTCGATCGAGGGCTCGAAGCTGCGGGGGAAGGCCACCAGGTTGCGCCTGCGCCAGTAGCCGACCGACGCCGGAGAGGTCACGGTCGTCGCGCCCCACCACACCTCGATGCCGTCCGGTAGCAGCCCGGCCCAGGCCCGCATGAACGCGGTGTCGAAGAAGGGCTGGGTGAACACCCCCACCGCGCCGGCGGCCAGCTTGCGCTCCAGATAGCGCATCTCGGCGGCGACCCCGTTGCGGTAGGGGTCCAGCCCCGCGTAGACCCGCACCTCCGGCAGTTCGGTCCTGAACCGTCGGATCACGTCGACGGCGTCGACCGGGTAGGTGCTCTGGGAGAAGTAGTCGGCGTCGTCGCCGGAGACGACCAGCACCTCCCTGATCCCGTGCTCGCGGATGGCCCCGGCCATCGGCAGCGGCGCCTCCGGGTCGACGTCCGCGGCGCGCACGTGGGGGATCGCTGGGTATGCCGTGCCGTCGCCACCCGCAGGCCCCGGCAGTCCGCGCACCACGCCGCAGGCGTCCCAGCTGCGCAGGTCGAACTTCAGCAGGTCCGGCACGTTGATCGTGGTCACCCACGGCAGCTTGGCCGCGATGTCGCCGACCTCGGCGGTGAGCGAGGCGGCGCTGCGGGGCACGAGCTCGACGGAGATGCGCGGAGGCGAGCCGAGGCGTTGCTGGGTGAGGGTCATCACCCACGATTCTGCCCATCTGCGGCGCAGGTCACGAAATCGGCCTGTGGGTCGAAGGTCCTGCGACCAACAGCGCTGGCGCCGCAGGAGGCACTCGAGATGCGCGGTCAGGGCCGGAGCAGCTCGAGCACCTGGTCGACCTTGCCCGTGAGTCTGTCGACCTTGCCCCCGAGCCGGTCCAGGCGCTCACCGTGGTCGGTGAGCTGGTCGGTGGTCGCGGGCCAGATCGGTGGTGATCTCGGCGAACCCGTCGGAGTGCCGCGCCTGGGTGGTCGAGATCTGTGGACAACCGGTGCCGTTCAGCCGAGGGCGCCGGCGCGCTCCTTCTTCCGGCTGGGTAGGAAGTGGAAGATCGTCCAGTAGAGCACGCCGATCATCACGCCGCCGCCGACGATGTTGCCCAGCGTCACCGGCAGCAGGTTGTCGACGTAGAAGGCCGACCACGTCAGGTCCGCAAAGTCCGCCTGCGCCAGGCCCGCACCGCTCCAGAAGTCGGCGCCGGCGTTGTCCTTGACGAGGATCGCCAGGGGGATCATGAACATGTTGGCCACGGAGTGCTCGAAACCGCTGGCCACGAAGAGCGCGATCGGCATCGTCACCGCCAGGATCTTGTCGGTCGTCGTGCGTCCGGAGTAGGCCGCCCAGACGGCCAGACAGACCATCAGGTTGCACAGCACGCCGAGCACGAACGCCTCCAGGAAGGTGTGGTGCACCTTGTGCAGGGCGGTGGTGAGCACCACCGCTCCCCAGCCCCCGTCCGCGCTCTCCCACGTCCCGCCGAGGAAGACCAGCGCCACGATCGTCAGCGCGCCGAGGAAGTTGGCCAGGTAGACCACGACCCAGTTGACCAGCAGCTGGGTCCAGGTGATCCGGCCCGAGGCCCGTGCGGTCAGCGTGAGCGTGGAGCTGGTGAACAGCTCGGCGCCGGTGAGCACGACCAGGGCCAGCCCGGTGGAGAAGACGAGGCCGCCGATGACCCTGGCCAGGCCCCAGGGCACGCTCGGCCGACCCCACCTGGCTGGTCGTGAAGAAGACGAACCCGAGCGCGATGTAGCCGCCGGCCGTCAGCCCCAGCAGGAAGGACTTCAGCGGGCCGCCGGTCGCCTTGGCGTAGGCCGCGTCCTCCGCGGCCCGGGCCATCTGGTCGGGGGAGAGGATCGTGACGGAGTCGGACATCGGCTGCTCCACGGTGCCGGGGCGCACCCTGACGGCGCGCGACTACTACATCTAATAGTAATGCTCGTCATCCGTCAAACCGCCCCGTGCCGGGCACGACGGCGCCCCCGCCGGTCCGGTCGGACCGACGGGGCGCCGTCGTGCGTGGGGGCCGACCCCCTCAGGCGCGCAGGCTCACTCCGAGCCGGGCAGCGCCGGGAGCACGTCGGGGTTCTCCTCGAGCCAGGCCTGGACCGCCTCGGCCTCCTTGCCCTCGCCGTACTCGTTGACGACCATGTCCTCGAGGGAGCCGTACTGGTCGTCGTCGAGCTTGACCTGGCTGATCCACTCGGCCGCCTCCGGGAACTCCTCGGAGAAGCCCTTGTTGGCCAGGAAGTGCAGGCCCTCGGCCTCGCCCATCGCGCCCTTCGGGTCCTCCAGGTCGCGCACGGGGAAGGCGCTGTTGGCCCAGAACGGACGCCAGAGGGTGACCACGATCGGCTCCTGGTCGTCGACCGCGCCCTGCAGCTCGGAGAGCATCGCGGTGGTGGAGGAGGTGACCAGCTCGTAGCTGTCCTCCAGGCCGTAGGCCGGCATCATCTCCTCCGACGTCACCCGGGTCAGGCCGGCGCCGGGCTCGATGCCGATGATCTTGCCGTCGAACATGTCGGCGTTGTCGGCCAGCTCCTCAAGGGAGGTGATGTCGACGTAGTCGGGGACCGCGATGGTCAGCTTGGCGTTCTCGTAGTAAGCGCCCAGGTCCTCGATGTCGTCGCCGAACTCCTCCATGTAGTCCACGTGGGTGACCTCCGGCCAGGCCGAGGGGTACATGTTGACGTCGCCCGCCGCGACGGCCGCGTAGAGCGGGGCCGCCTCGGTCAGCGTCTGCATCTCGACCGTGTAGCCCATCTCCTCCAGCTGGTTCTGCAGCAGGTAGGCCATCGAGAGCCCGTCGGTCCAGGCCGGCAGGAAGCCCATGGTGATGGTGCCGGAGATGTCGCCGCCTGCCTCGCCGCCCTCGGCCGCGGTGCCGGTGTCCTCGGCGCCGGTCTCCTCGGCGCCGGTGCCGCCGTCGTCGCTGCCGCAGGCGGCCAGCACGAGGCTGGCGGTGGCGAGGGTGGCCAGAGTGGCCACGGAGCGCCTCTTGATGGTCGTCCTCATGGTTGGGGATTCCTTTCGTCTCGTGGTCAGGGGTATGCGGTGTGCGGTGCGCTCAGGCGGTGCCCGCCCGCTCGGCGGCCATGGCGGGCACGTCCTCGGCCTCGCTCTCGGCGCCCGTGCCACCGCCGGGGGCCGGGCCGGACCGGCGGCCGCGCGCGAGCGCGATGAGGGAGCCGGGGTGCCGGCCGGGGTTGCCCAGGGCGGCGGTGACGCGGTCGAGGAAGATCGCCAGGATCACCACGGCCACGCCGGCCTCGACGCCCAGCGGCGTGTTGAGCCGCGCGATCGACTCGACGACCAGCTTGCCCAGGCCGTCGGCGCCGGTCATGCCGGCGATGACCGCCATGGACAGCGCGAGCATGATGACCTGGTTGATGCCGGCCATGATCGTCGGCACCGCCAGCGGGAGCTGGATGCCGCGCAGGATCTGCCACGGCGACGCGCCGAAGGCCTGGCCGGCCTCGACGGTCTCCTGGTCGACCTGGCGGATGCCCAGCTCGGTGAGCCGGACGCCGGGCGGCAGCGCGAAGATGATCGTCGCGAAGGCGCCGGGCACCAGGCCGATCGAGAAGAAGATGACCGCGGGGATCAGGTAGACGAAGGCGGGCATCGTCTGCATGAAGTCCAGCACCGGCCGCACGATGGCGCTGACGGTGTCGTTGCGCGCGGCCAGGACGCCGACCGGGATCGCGATGATCACCGCGATCAGCGTGGCGATGATCACCAGGGCCAGGGTCTGCATCGCCGGCAGCCACATGTCCATCGAGATGATGAGCATGAATCCGATCGCGGTGCCCAGGGCCAGCTTCCACGAGCCGACCAGCCAGCCGATGAGCGCGAAGACCAGGACCATCACCAGGGCCGGCGGCCACATCAGCAGGTCGATCAGGCCGTTGACGACCGTGCTGACCACGGTGCGGAAGGCGTCGAGCAGGAAGGTCAGGTTGTCGTCGATCCAGTCGAAGGCGTGGTCCACCCAGTCGCCGATCGGCACCTCGGGGATCACGCTCTCCTCGGCGGTGCTCATACCGGGACCTCCTCACCGGTCGTCGGGTCCTGGGGCTCGGGTTCCGGCGGGGCGACCGGTTCGCTCGCGAGCGCCGAGAGCAGCGTCACCTTGGGGATGAGCCCGGCCAGCCGGCCCTCCCCGTCGACGACGAGCAGCGGCGACTCACGCCGGCTGGCGTCGCCGAGCAGGTCCGCCAGCGGGGTCTGCAGGCCGACCTTGGTGGCGCTGCGCTCGGTCAGCGGCAGCGTGGTGGCGCCCGCGCGCACGGCGCGGGCGATCTCGTCGGGCAGCACCACGCCGACCGGGGTGCGGTCGCGGTTGACGACGGCCAGCGCGTCCAGCTGGTGCTCGCGGATCAGCTTGTGGGCCTGCTGCGGGCCCTGCTCCGGGCCGATGACGACCACGGGCGGCTCCATCACCGAGCTGGCGGTGAGCACCTTGGCGCGGTCGACGTCGTGGACGAACTGGGCCACGTAGTTGTTCTTGGGGTCATTGAGGATCTGCTCGGCGGTGCCGATCTGCTCGATCCGCCCGTCGCGCATCATCGCGATCCGGTCGCCCAGGCGCATCGCCTCGTTGAGGTCGTGGGTGATGAACAGGATCGTCTTGTCCAGGCGCTGCTGCAGGTCGACCAGCTGGTCCTGCATCTCGCGGCGGATCAGCGGGTCGAGGGCGCTGAAGGCCTCGTCCATGAGCATCACGTCGGTCTCGGCGGCGAGCGCGCGGGCCAGGCCGACGCGCTGCTGCATACCTCCGGAGAGCTCGCCGGGCATCGAGCCGCCCCAGCCGGACAGGCCCACCATCGACAGCGCCTTGGTGGCGCGGGCCTCGCGCTCGGCGCGGTTCATGCCCTGCACCTTCAGTCCGTAGGCGGCGTTCTCGCCGACCGTGCGGTGCGGCAGCAGGGCGAAGTGCTGGAAGACCATCGAGATCTTCTCGCGGCGGACGCGGCGCAGGGCCTCGCCCTTGAGCCCCGCGAGGTTCTCGCCGTCGATGATGACGTCGCCGGAGGTGGCGGGGTGCAGGCCGTTGATCATCCGGATCAGGGTCGACTTGCCCGAGCCGGACAGACCCATCACCACGAAGATCTCGCCGGGGTCGACCTCGAAGCTGGCGTCGATCACGGCCGGGGTCAGGCCCTCGGCCCGCAGCTGCTCGCGCGTGGCACCGCGCTCCAGCGCCTCGACGCCGCGTTGCGGGCGCCGGCCGAAGATCTTGTAGAGGTGTTGCGCGGCGATCAGGGGCAAGGGTCGGGTCCCTCCTCGAGAAGGAGCGTCGTCGGTGCCAGGGCTCGACCCGGTCCGCCGGGCGGTCCGGGAGGCGCGGTGCGCCCGGACGGTCACGGAGGTCCGGGAGCCAGGCCGTATTCGACCGTAGGACTGCCCGGACCCGCGGCGCCACCCTGGGACCCCGGAAAACCGGTTTCGTGATACTTCTGTGATCTGCTCGTTGCTGAACCGTGATCCAGTCGTGCGGTATGCGCGCGCGTGCGCGGGCGCGCCGCGCGCGTCAGCGCAGCAGCGGACCGAGCCAGCGCTCGGCCTCCGCCAGGCTCCAGCCCTTGCGCGCGGCGTAGTCCTCCAGCTGGTCGCGGCCGATCCGGCCCACGGCGAAGTAGCGCGAGTCGGGGTGCCCGATGATGAGCCCCGACACCGAGCTGCCGGGCCGCATCGCGCCGTGCTCGGTGAGCTCCGTGCCGGCCGCGGCCCTCGCGTCGAGCAGCTGCCACAGGGTGTGCTTCTCGGTGTGGTCGGGCTGCGCCGGGTAGCCGGGCGCCGGGCGGATCCCGTCGTAGCGCTCCTTGATGAGGTCGGCGACCGGCAGGTCCTCCTCCGGCGCGTAGCCCCACAGCCGGGTGCGCACCTCCCGGTGCAGCCACTCGGCGAAGGCCTCGGCGAGCCGGTCGGCCAGGACCTGGACCATGATCGCGCCGTAGTCGTCGTGCTCCTCCCCGCGCAGCCGCGCCGCCAGCTCCTCGGCGCCGTGGACCGAGACCGCGAAGGCGCCCACGTGGTCGCCCGAGGGTGCGACGAAGTCGGAGAGCGCGGCATACCCGCCCTGGGAGCGGTGCCGCTGCTGACGGAGGGTATGCAGCCGCACCGGCCGGCCGTCGACTTCCAGCACGATGTCGTCGCCGTCGCGGCGGGCGGGCCAGAGCCCGACGACGCCGCGCGGGGTGAGGCGTTCCTCCTCGAGCAGCCGGCGCAGCCAGGCCTGCCCGTCGGCCCAGGTGGCGCGCGCCTGCTCACCCACCCTGGGGTCCTCGAGGATGCGCGGGTAGGAGCCGCGCAGCTCCCAGGCGGTGAAGAACGGGGTCCAGTCGACGATCTCGACCAGCTCCTCGATCGACGGCGTCACGACCCGGGTGCCGACGAAGGTCGGCGGGACCGCCACGGGGCCGTCGACGGCACGGGTCGAGGCGCGGGCCTCCTCGATGTCGACCAGCCGCACCTCCTTGGCGCCGTGGCGCTCGCGCAGCTCGGCGTACTGCGCGGCTACCCGCTCCCGCAGCTTCTCCTCGTGGTTGATCGCGTCGGCGGCGGTGCCGACGGCGCGCGAGGCGTCGACGACGTGCACGACGGTGCCCTCGTAGGCGGGGTCGATCTTGACCGCGGTGTGCGCCGCGGAGGTGGTGGCGCCACCGACGAGCAGCGGCGTGGTCAGGCCGCGGCGCTGCATCTCGGTGGCCAGCGAGACCATCTCGTCCAGGCTGGGAGTGATGAGGCCGGAGACGCCGATGAGGTCGGCCCCGATCTCCTCGGCCGTGGCCAGCAGCTGCTCGGCGGGGACCATGACGCCCAGGTCGGTGACCTCGTAGCCGTTGCAGCCCAGCACCACGCCGACGATGTTCTTGCCGATGTCGTGCACGTCCCCCTTGACGGTGGCCATCACGATCCGGCCCTTGTGCGAGCCGGTGGCGTCGCCGGCCGCCTTCTGCGCCTCCAGGTAGGGCGTGAGGTGGGCCACCGCCTTCTTCATCACCCGGGCGGACTTGACCACCTGGGGCAGGAACATCTTGCCCGACCCGAACAGGTCGCCGACCACGTCCATCCCGGCCATCAGCGGGCCCTCGATGACCTGCAGCGCGGAGCCGAGCTCGCGGTAGGCCTCCTCGGCGTCCTCCACGGCGTAGGTGTCGATGCCGTGCACGAGCGCGTGCCGCAGCCGCTCGGCCACCGGTGCGTCGCGCCAGGCCAGCTTGGCCGCGGCGGCCGCCGAGCCCCCGCCGCCATCCCCGGACTGCTCGGCCTTGATCCGCTCGGCCAGCGCGATGAGCCGCTCGGTGGCGTCCTCGCGGCGGGCCAGGACCACGTCCTCGACGACCTCGCGCAGCTCGGGCTCGATGTCCTCGTAGACGCCGAGCATGCCGGCGTTGACGATGCCCATGTCCAGCCCGGCACGGATCGCGTGGTAGAGGAACACCGTGTGCATCGCCTCGCGCACGACGGCGTTGCCGCGGAAGCTGAAGGAGACGTTGGAGACGCCGCCGGAGACGAGGGCGCCGGGCAGGTTCTCCTTGATCCAGGCGGTGGCCTCGATGAAGTCCAGCGCGTAGCGGTCGTGCTCGCTCATGCCGGTGGCGACGGTGAGGATGTTGGGGTCGAAGATGATGTCGTGCGCCGGGAACGGGTCCGGCAGCGCCGCCGAGGCGGTGGTGAGCAGCCGGTAGGCCCGCTCGCACACCGCGACCCGCCGCTCGAAGGTGTCGGCCTGGCCGGTCTCGTCGAAGGCCATCACCACGACCGCCGCGCCGTAGCGCCGCACGACCGCGGCCCTCCTCAGCATCTCGGCCTCGCCGTCCTTGAGCGAGATCGAGTTGACCACGCCCTTGCCCTGGATGCAGCGCAGCCCCGCCTCGAGCACCTCCCAGCGCGAGGAGTCGATCATCACCGGCACCCGGGAGACGTCCGGCTCGCCGGCGAGCAGGTTGAGGAAGTGCGTCATCGTCGCCGGGCCGTCGAGCATGCCCTCGTCGACGTTGACGTCGACCAGCTGCGCGCCCGCCTCCACCTGCTGCCGGGCGATCGCGACCGCGGCGTCCCAGTCGCCCTCGGTGACCGCCTTCCTGAACCTGGGCGAGCCGGTGATGTTGGTCCGCTCGCCGACGTTGACGAAGTTGACCTCCGGGCTCACCGTGAACGCCTCGAGCCCCGACACCCGCAGGTATGGGGTGCCGCTCCCGCCGGTCGGTCGTGGTGCCACCCCGTCCACGGCCGCGGCGATCGCCTCGATGTGCGCGGGCGTGGTGCCGCAGCAGCCGCCGACCACGTTGAGCAGGCCCTCGCGGGCCATCTCGCCCAGGACCTGCGCCATCTGCTCGGGGGTGTCGTCGTAGCCGCCGAAGGCGTTCGGCAGGCCGGCGTTGGGGTAGACCGAGGTGAGGACTCCCGGGCGCGCGGCGCCGCCGAGCTCGCGCAGGTGCGGGCGCATCGCCTCGGCGCCGAGCGCGCAGTTGAGGCCGACGGAGAAGAGGTCGGCGTGCTCGGTGGAGACCGCGAAGGCCTCCGGCGTCTGGCCCGAGAGCGTGCGGCCGGAGGCGTCGGTGATGGTGCCGGAGAGCATGACGGGGACGCGCGGCACACCCCTGTCCTCCCTGGCGGCCTGCACGTCGGCGACCGCGTGGAGGGCGGCCTTGGCGTTGAGGGTGTCGAAGACGGTCTCGACCAGCAGGAGGTCGACGCCGCCCTCGAGGAGGGCGGCGACCTGCTCGGCGTAGGCGGCGCGGAGCTGGTCGTAGGTGATCGCGCGGAACTCGGGGCGCTCGACGTCGGGGGACAGGGACGCGGTCCGGTTGGTGGGACCGACCGAGCCGGCCACGAAGCGGGGCCGTCCGTCCTCGGCCTGCACCTCGTCGGCGACCCGGCGGGCGAGGCGGGCGGCGGCCACGTTGACGTCGTGGACCAGGTCCTGGGTGCCGTAGTCGGCCTGGGCGACCGAGGTGGCGGTGAAGGTGTTGGTGGTGAGGATGTCCGCGCCCGCGCGCAGGTAGGCACGGTGCACGTCGGCGACCACGTCGGGGCGGGTCAGGGCGAGCAGGTCGAAGTCGCCCTTCAGCGCGGTGCCCTCGTGCGCCGCCCAGGCAGGGCCGGTGCCGTGGAAGTCCTCCTCGTTCAGCTCCACCTGCTGAAGCATCGAGCCGTATCCGCCGTCGAGGACGAGGATCCTTCGATCCGTCTCGGCTCGCAGGGGGTGGGCGACGACGGATGCTTCGGCAACGGTCTTCTGGGGCGGCACTCCCACACTGTAGAGCGCCCCCCTCCGCGACCGGCGACGCGGTCGGTCCGCCCCCTTCCCCGACCGGCGACACGCTCGGTCCGAGGACCCCCCACCTGGGGGATGGTGCGCGGCCCGCGCGCGGCGGCAGGGTGGAGGCATGGACGAGGTGATCGTGATCGGTAGCGGGCCGGCGGGCCTGTCGACGGCGGCCGAGCTGACCCGCAGGGGCGTCGGGGTGACCGTGCTGGAGCGGGGCGACCGGCTGGGCGCCGCGTGGGCGGGCCGCTACGACGGGCTGCGCTTCAACACCAGCCGGTGGTGGTCGGCGCTGCCCGGGGCGCCGTTCCCGAAGGAGTTCGGCTGGTTCCCGACGCGGGACCAGTACGTCGGCTACCTCGAGGACTACGCCGGGCGGCACCGGCTGCGCGTCCGCACCGGGGTCGAGGTCGAGCGCCTCGACCCGGACCCGGAGGGTGCCGGGTGGCGCCTCTCCACGACCGGCGACACGCTCGGTGCGCGTCACGTGGTGGTCGCCACCGGCGCGCTGCACACGCCGAGCGTCCCTGCCTGGGCGCTCGGCACGGACTTCCGGGGCACCGTGGTGCACAGCCGCGACTACCGCGACGCCAGCCCATACCGCGGCCGGCGGGTGCTCGTGGTGGGGGCGGGTTCCTCCGGCGTGGAGATCGCCCGCGAGCTCGCGGAGGGCGGGGCGGCCGGTGTGCTGCTGGCGGTGCGCACACCGCCGAACTTGTTGCCCCGGGAGGCCGGCGGACTGCCGTTCGACCTGCCGGTCCCGCTCTTCCTCGCGCTGCCCGAGCGCGTCGTCGACGCCATGCTGCGGCAGACCCAGCGCAGGTTCTGGGGCGACCTGAGCGACTACGGCCTGCCGCCGGCGCCGGAGGGCGTGATGGCCGGCCTGCGGACGCGGGGCGCCGGGACCGCGATCGTCGACCGGGAGGCCGTGGAGGCGCTGCGGGCCGGGCGGATCCGGGTCGTCGCGGCCGTGGCGGGGTTCGAGGTGACCGCGGCCGCGCTCGTCGACGGGTCGCGCGAGCCCGTGGACGACGTGGTCCTCGCGACCGGCTACACCACCGGCCTGGACCGCATGGTCGGCCACCTGGGCGTGCTCGACGGGCGCGGACTGCCGCTGGTGGTGGACGGGGGCGAAGTCGCCGACGGGCTGCGCTTCGTCGGCTACGTCTTCCGGCCCGGGCTCACCGGCTACGTCGGCCGGCTGGCGCGGCGGGTCGCGCACCAGGTCGCGGCGGCGCCCGGCCGCCTGCCGGTGGGCTGAGCCTCGGCCGAGCGCAGGGTTCAGCCCTCGGTGCCGGCCGACCGCGCGACGGCCTCGTGGGCGAGCCGGGCGAAGAGCTCGGGCCGGCTGCTGACGCCCAGCTTGGCGAAGACCGACTTCACGTGGCCGCGGAGCGTCTCCTGGGTGATCCACAGGTCGGCGGCGATGTCGGCCGTCGACCGGCCGGAGAGCAGGTGCTGGGCGACCTGCCGCTCGCGCGGGGTGAGCTCGTGCAGGTGCAGCAGCAGCGGCGCGACGTCGGAGCGCCGGGCGGGCTCCACCAGCACCGCGGTCTGCCCCCGGCCGTCCAGCCGGGAGCCACGCACCAGCAACCACTCGCCGGAGGCGGCACGGACCCTCGCGAGCGGCGGCGGTCCCTCCCGGTCGCCGGCCGCCATCGCTCGGGCGTGCACGGCGACCTCGTGCACCACCACGGACCGCTCGAGCCGGTCGTCGTGGACCGGCCCGAGCCAGTCGAGGGCGCGCGCCGTGGTGGAGACCACGCGCCCGTCGTCGTCCAGCACCACGACCCCGGGCGGCTCCCGGCCGGGCTCGAGCCACGCCTCGTCGAGCAGCAGGCCGCTGCGGATCCCGTGGGCGACGTGCGGCGCCAGCCGCGAGAGCAGCCCGACCTCGCGAGGGGTGAACCACGGGGCGTCCGCGGTGCGGGTCAGGCAGACGTGGCCCCAGCAGACGCCGCCGCTGCAGAAGACGCCGCGCAGCTCGTCGCCGAAGCCGTGCGGCTCGTAGACCGTGCGCCACCTGACGCTCCGGTCGAGCCGGCCACCCGTCGCGGCGGCGAGCGAGGCGGCCGCGACACCGTCGCGCGCGAGGTCGACGAACCTGTTGAGGTCCTCCCCGGAGAGCTCGAGCTCCAGCAGGGCCAGGTGCGCCTCGCGGGGGACGCCCTCCTCGTGGACCGCGTTGAGCAGCATCGTGTCCGGGTCGACGAGGATCCAGCCCGCCGCGTCGTAGGGCACGTGACCGCGCACGAGGGCCGCCACCCGCCGGAGCAGGTCCAGCGGCTCGGTCGCGCGGGCGCACAGGCGGGCGACCGACCCCACCAGCCGGTCGTCGTCGGCGCGGGTGCGCGACGTCATACCCCTCATCCTCCCGCGCGTGACCCGCGGGTGTCCACGGACGGCCCGAGGGTGGGTGACGGACGTCACACGCAACGTCTGCCACGCTTGGAGGCGTCATCAGCGGTGTGAGAAGGAGTTCCCCGGCGTGAGGCTGTTCGGCCGGTCGGCGCAGCGGACGGAGGCCGAGGCCTACGTCGAGGCCGCCATGCCCCGGCTCGTCGGCCTGGCGCACGCGATGACCGGCAGCCGCGCGGACGCCGAGGACCTCGTGCAGGACACCCTGGCCACGGTCATCACGAAGTGGTCGCGGGTGAGCGGCGCGGACAACATCGACGCCTACGTGCGCCGGACCATGGTCAACACGCTGATCTCGCGCAGGCGCCGCCGCAGCTCGACCGAGGTCGTCTCGCACGAGCGGGTCACCGCCGACTGGTCGGCGCCGGCCGCACCCGGCGCGGACGGCGCGGTCGTGGATCGCGAGCAGGTGCTGGCGCTGGTGCGCCGGCTGCCCGACCGGCAGCGCGCCGTGGTCGCGCTGCGCTACTACGAGGACCTGGCCGACCGGGACATCGCGCTGGCGCTGGGCTGCAGCGAGCAGGCGGTGCGCAGCGCCGCGCACGCCGCGCTGCGCTCGCTGCGGTCGTTGGTCCCCGAGGACCTGGGAGAGGTGGTCCGGCGGTGAGCTGGCAGGACAGGCACGACAGGCACGACGCCCCGCGCGAGGTCGGACTCGACGACGAGCTGCGCTCGGTGCTGGGCGGCTCCGCGGAGCACTTCGACTACGACGCGCTGGTCGCGGGCACCAAGGTCCGCGCCCGGCGGATGCGCAGACGCCGGGCGGTCGCGCAGGGAGCGGCCGCGGCGGTGCTGGTGCCGACCCTGGTCGGCGCCGGCTTCCTGCTGAACAGCTCCGTGCGCGGCTCCCAGGACGCCGTGCCCGCCGGGCCCCCGACCGGCCAGGTGCTGGCGACCCAGGACGACAGCGCCGCCACGTCCGCACCCCCGGCGTTGGCGGAGGGCCCGCCCTACCAGGACCCCGCGCTGCTGCCCGAGGTCACCCCGGACGCGCCGAACCCCGACGTCCCCAACCGCTGGGAGCTGCCCGACGTGCGCCCGACGGGGATCGACTTCCTCGACGAGCTCGGCGCGCCCCGCTACGTCGCCGCGTACCCCCGGATCATGCCGCTGGACGGCATGATCGCCGGCACCGACGGCGTGGAGCCCCACAGCGGCCTCTCCTGGTACTACTTCGACGGCACCAACGACATGCACCAGGACACCGTCGAGATCACCCTCACCGCCTGGGACGACAGCGAGCAGGTCATGGACGCGCTGCGCGCGGGGGAGCCGGTCAGCCGGGCCGGCTGGGACGGCCGGCTCCAGGTGCGGCCGTGGCCGGCTCACCACGACGACGACCATCTCCTGGTCGACCTCGTCCGGCGCCCGATGCCCACCGTCGGGGCGCTGGTCCGGCAGGGCGACTACCTCCTGGGCGTCACCGTCCAGGCGGACAGCTACGAGGACGCGGCCGACGTGGCCGGCGGGATCGCCGAGCGCGCCGCGGCCAACCTCGCCTGGCTGGACCCGGACCACGGGCAGGGCTGAGGGTATGCAGCCGCTCACCGACCTGCCGCCCGCGGTCCTGAGGGCGCTGGAGGACCTGCTCCGGCGGGTGCTGCGCGCGCCGCACGACGTGGACGTCGCGGTGGTGCGCTCGGGCGCCCAGGAGCTGGCCGCGGTCCGTCGCCAGCGGCGTCAGGCGCGCGCCGTCCTGCTGGTCCTTCTCGGGGCCGCGCTCGTGCTGACCGGCTGGTTCTCGGCCGCGCTCGTGGGGTGATGCCCGCGGCATTGAGCGACCTCCTGGCCCGGCGTAGCGTCCGAGTCATCAGCCCACGGAGGTGCCGTGACCAAGCCTGGTGGTCCGACGTTGATCGGCTCGGTCGTGCGAGCGCTCTCCCTGCTGGAGGCGGTCGCCGAGCAGGGGCGCCCCGTCCAGGCGAAGGCGCTCGCCCGGCTGACCGGCATCACCCTGCCCACCACCTACCACCTGCTGCGCACGCTCGTCCACGAGGGCTACCTGGAGCGCACCGACGAGGGGTATGTCGTGGGGGACCTGCCCACGCACCTCGCCGCCGCCGGCCACGAGGCCTCGAGCGCGCTGCGCTCCCGCCGGGTGCTGCGCACCCTGCACGACGACCTGGGGGCAGCCGCCTACCTCGCCGTCCTGGTCGACGGCGAGATCGAGCTGGTCGACATCGTCGACTCGGCCGCGGCCCCGCGCACGGACCTGTGGGTCGGGCTCCACGACGCGGCGCACGCGACGGCGCTGGGCAAGGCGATCATCGGGGCCCTGCCGCCCGCGGACCGGCGGGAGTACCTGGACCGGCACCCCATGGTGGACCTCACTCCCCGCACCCACACCAGCGCGCGGGCCCTGCTCGCCGAGCTCGACCGGCAGCCGCGGATCGTCGTCGACAGCCAGGAGTACGCCCTCGGCACCGCCTGCGTGGCCGTTCCCGTCGCCGGCCCGGCCGTCGTCGGCGCGGTCGCGGTGTCGGTCCCCGAGAGCCAGGTGCAGCGCGTGCTCGACGACGCGCACCACCTGACCAGGGCCGCGCACCGGGTCGGGATGGCCTACGCCACCGACCGAGCCCGGAGCGATCCGGCGGCCGTCTGACCGGGCTCTATCACCATGTGAAAACACGGGGCTGGTGGTCCGTCCGCGACCGCTGCACGGTGGGGGTAGGACGTCACGACGAGGAGGTTGGCATGACGACCACAGTCACACCGCAGCAGGGCCTGGACCCCGCGGTCCGGCTCGACCTGTACCGCACGATGGTGCTGGTCAGGACCTACGAGATGGCCATCCTGAGGGAGTACCACGCCGACAAGGGACCGGGCTTCGACATCGGCAAGGGACTGATCCCGGGCGAGATGCACCTGGCGGCCGGGCAGGAGCCGGTGGCCGCCGGGGTGTGCGCGCACCTGACCGGCGACGACGCGGTGACGGCCACCCACCGGCCGCACCACTTCGCGATCGCCCACGGGGTGGACCTGGAGAGGATGACCGCCGAGATCTTCGGCCGCGAGACCGGGCTCGGGCGCGGCCGCGGCGGCCACATGCACCTGTTCGACCCGGACGTGCACTTCTCCTGCTCCGGGATCATCGCCGAGGGCTACCCACCCGCGCTCGGCCAGGCCTTCGCCTTCAAACGCCGTGGCACCGACCGGATCGCGGTCGCCGTCACCGGCGAGGGCGCGTCCAACCAGGGCGCCTTCCACGAGTCGCTCAACCTGGCGGCGCTGTGGGACCTGCCGGTGGTCTTCGTGGTCGAGGACAACAAGTGGGGCATCTCGGTGCCGCGCTCGGCCTCGACCTCCGTCCCGTCCAACGCGGACCGGGCGGCGGCCTACGGCATACCCGGCGTGCGGGTGGAGGGCAACGACGTCGACGCCGTCCACGAGGCGGCGGGCGAGCTGGTGGCCCGCGCCCGTCGCGGCGAGGGCCCCTCGCTGCTCGAGGTCGAGACGCTCCGCCTGCTCGGCCACTTCGAGGGCGACGCCCAGGGCTACCGCCCCGAGCTCGCGGATGTGGAGGGGGAGGACCCCATACCCAGGTATGAAGCACGCCTCACCGAGGCGGGCCTGCTCGACGGGGCGACCCGGGAGCAGGTCGCCGCCGAGGCCACCGCCCGGGTGGAGGCGGCGATCGCCTTCGCCAAGGACAGCCCGCTGCCGGACCCGGCGCAGGCCACCCGCTACGTCTTCGCCGAGGAGGGCTCCCGATGACCACCACCGCCGCACCCACCACCCGCCGGCTCAACACCTCCAAGGCGATGGCCGAGGCGATCGCCCAGGAGATGCGGGCGAACCCCGAGGTCTTCTACATGGGTGAGGACGTCGGTCCTTACGGCGGCATCTTCGGCTCGACGACCGGCCTGTTCGAGGAGTTCGGCCCCTCGCGGATCATCGACACCCCGATCTCGGAGACCGCCTTCGTCGGGCTCGGGATCGGCGCCGCCGTGGAGGGCATGCGCCCGATCGTGGAGCTGATGTTCGCCGACTTCATGGGCGTGTGCCTGGACCAGATCTACAACCACATGGCCAAGATCCACTTCGAGTCCGGCGGCAACGTCAAGGTCCCGATGGTGCTCACCACGGCCGTCGGCGGCGGCTACTCCGACGGCGCGCAGCACTCGCAGACGCTGTGGGGCACCTTCGCCCACCTCCCCGGCATGAAGGTCGTCGTGCCGTCCAACCCCGCCGACGCCAAGGGCCTGATGACCTCGGCGATCCGCGACGACTCGCCGGTGGTCTACATGTTCCACAAGGGCGTCATGGGCCTGCCGTGGATGGCCAAGAACCGGCGCTCGGTCGACGTCGTCCCCGAGGGTGAGCACGTCGTGCCGATCGGCAGGGCGGCCGTCGCCCGGGAGGGCACGGACGTCACGGTCGTGACCCTGTCGCTGTCGGTGCACCACGCCCTCGACGTGGCGGACACCCTCGCCGAGGACGGGATCTCGGTGGAGGTGATCGACCTGCGCTCGCTGGTGCCGCTCGACCGCGAGGCCGTGCTGTCCTCGGTCGCCAAGACCGGGCGCCTGGTCGTGGTCGACGAGGACTACCTGTCCTTCGGGCTGTCCGGCGAGATCGTGGCCTCGGTCGTGGAGACCGACCCGAGCCTGCTCAGGGCGGCGCCGAAGCGGGTGGCTATGCCGGACTCGCCCATCCCGTACGCGCACGTGCTGGAGTACGCGGTGCTGCCGCTGCACGACCGCATCGAGGCGGGCATCCGCGAGGTCCTGGCGTGACCGAGATCACCTTCCCGCGGCTCAGCGACGACAAGCCGGACGCGACCGGGGTGCTCGCCACCTGGTACGCCGCCGACGGCGACGCCGTGGCCGAGGGCCAGCTGGTCGCCGAGGTGCAGATGGACAAGGTCGACGCCGAGGTGCTGGCCCCCGCCGCCGGGACGATCCGGCTGCTGGTGCAGGAGGGCGAGGAGGTGGCCCAGGGAGCACGGATCGCCGAGATCGCCTGAAGGCGGAGAGCTGGACGCCGTCCTGTAGAGGGAAGCGGTTCCTCGCGCTGGTTCCTGCCCGCGCGAAGAGCCGCTTCCCTCCATGAGACGGGCAACGGTCGGCGACGGGCACCGGCTGGCTTGCGTCGAGGTGCCGGCTGGCGCAGGGTGGAGGTGTCCGAGGCGTGTGCGCATCCGCCCCGCGAGGTGGCCGTAGGCGTCGAGTCCTGCACCCCGTGCAGGGCGCACAGCACCGAAGACGAGGAGAGCCCATGCTCACCGTGACCGAGAACGCCCAGGAGGTCGTCCGCGGCCTCACCTCCGACGAGACCATGCCCGACTCCGCGGGCCTGCGTCTGGCGCTGGCGGAGGACCCGACCCAGCTGGAGGTGTCCGTGGTCCAGCAGCCCGAGGCGACCGACCAGGTCGTGGAGGGCACCAGCGTGCCGGTCTACGTCGCCGAGAACGCCACCGAGGTGCTCGACGACAAGACGCTGGACGCGGCGCAGACGGAGCAGGGGGTCGGCTTCACGCTGGCGCCCCAGGCGACCGCCTGACGCTGCCCGACCCCGCGAGGGCCGTCGGAGCCACCGGCTCCGGCGGCCCTGCCCTGTCCGTCACCCCGCCGCGCAGCCGGACGCTCTCCTCGGCCTGCCGACCGGCCGCACGGGAAGAAGAGCCGCGGCACCCCTGACAGACTGGTCGGGCCATGACGACCTCCGACCAGCCCGAGCGCCGCCCGCTGACCGCCACCTACCGGATGCAGCTGCACGCGGGCTTCACCTGCGACGACGCACTCGAGGTGCTGCCCTACGTCAAGGCCCTGGGCGCCAGCCACGTCTACCTCTCGCCGGTGCTCACCGCCGTCCCCGGCAGCGAGCACGGATACGACGTGCTCGACCACACCCGGGTCAGCGCCGAGCTCGGGGGCCGCCAGGCGCTCGAGCGCCTCGCGCAGGCCGCCCACGGCCGCGGGATGGGCGTGATCGTCGACGTCGTCCCCAACCACATGGCCCTCGTCCCCGAGGTATGGCGCAACGCACCGCTCTGGGAGGTCCTCGCCGAGGGCCCCAACGCCCCGCGCGCCCACTGGTTCGACGTGGACTGGGCGCACCTGGGCCAGCGCTTCGGCCTGCCCGTCCTCGGCCAGCCGCTCCAGGACGTCCTCGCCGCGGGCGAGATCAGCGTGGACACGGGCCGGGAGGACGAGGGACCGGCCGGGGGGCGGCCCGTCGTGCGCTACCACGAGCACGTCCTGCCGCTCGCGGCCGGCACCGAGCACCTCGCCGACGCCGGCGACCTCGCGGCGCTGCTGGACTCCCAGCACTGGCTGTTGGCCCACTGGCTGGACGCGCCCGAGGTCCTCAACTACCGCCGCTTCTTCGAGGTCGACGGCCTGATCGGCGTCCGGGTCGAGGAGGCCGACGTCTTCGAGGCCACCCACGCCGAGCTGCTCGACCTGCACCACCGCGGCGTGATCGACGGATTCCGCATCGACCACCCCGACGGGCTCGCCGACCCCCAGGGCTACCTGGCGATGCTGCGCGACCGGCTCCGCCCCGGCACCCCGGTGTGGGTGGAGAAGATCCTCGAGGGCGACGAGCGGCTGCCGCCGGCGTGGGCCTGCGAGGGCACCACCGGCTACGACGCCAACGCCGCGATCACCGGCGCCCTCGTCGACCCCACCACCGCCGAGGTGGTCAGCACCGCGTGGTTCGCCACCGGTGGCGAGCCCGACCTGGACGTCGAGGTCGAGCGCTGCAAGCGCCAGGCCGTCGAGGCGCTGCTCCAGCCGGAGGTCGGGCGGCTGCTGCGCCGGGCGGCCGAGGCCCTCCCGCACCTGGACCGGCACCGGCTGCGCGCCGCCCTGGTCGAGCTGCTCGTCGACGTCCACGTCTACCGCGCCTACGTCCGTCCCGGCGACCCCGGCGGCGGCGACGAGACGCTGCGCCGCCCGCTCCTCGACGCGGTCGACCGGGCGCGCACCGCCCGCCCCGACCTGCGCACCGAGGTCGACGCGCTCGGCGAGGTGCTCCTCCGCCCCGACGGCGTCGCCGCCGACCCGGGCGCCGCGGTCGACCTGGCCGTGCGC
>QEUR01000311.1 GCA_003577095.1 Acidobacteriota bacterium | reverse complement strand
CCCAGCGTGCGCTCCCCGTCCCTGGCCAGGAGGAGCGCCTTGCGGCGGTAGGTCTGCTCGGCGAAGGAGGTCGCGATCACCTGGGCCGGGTCGGCGAGGTCGTCGTCCCCGAGCCTGGCGACGACCTCGCGGCGCTGGACGTCGGCGAAGTCGGCCACCAGCGCCGAGGGCTCGGCGTCCGGGCTCTCGGGCGGGGGCAGGGCGACGATCTGAAGGCTCACTTGTCCAGTGTCGAGGGGACCGGGCGGCGTCGACAACGGGTTATCTCCCTCCCGCTCCACCGGGTCGGTTCGGCGCGCGCGTGCGGTGCGCTGCTCCATACCCTGGGTGCCAGGAGAGAGGCGGCACCCATGCAGATCGATCGAGGGCTCCTGGGGCTCTACCTGGCCGACCACCTGTCCGGCGCGACCGCCGGGGTGGAGCGCGTGGAGCGGATGGCGCAGAGCTACGAGGACCTGCCCGTCCACGCCGACCTCGTCCTCCTGCGCGACGAGCTGCGGCAGGAGCACCAGCGGCTGCAGCAGATCATCGAGCGGCAGGGGACCCACCGCCGGCCGCTGCGGCAGGCGGCCGGCTGGGTCGGGGAGAAGCTGGGCCGGCTCAAGTTCAACCGGCGGCTGGTGCGTCGCTCGCCCTACAGCGTGGTGCTCGAGCTGGAGCTGCTCCGCGGCGCCGTCATGGCCAAGCAGGGCCTGTGGCAGAGCCTGCACGACCTGGCCGGACCGCTCGGCCTCGACGCCGACGAGCTCGACCGGCTGACGGAGGCGGCCACCGTGCAGCGGGAGCGGCTGGAGCGGATGCACGCCACCGTGCGCACGGACGCGTTCGGCCGCTAGGCGCCCAGCGCGGCGAGCACGGCGGCGGCGGCGTGCCCGTCGCCGTAGGGGGCGGCGTCGGTCGGGCGCGGCGCGGGCCGGGAGGCGGCGTCGCGCAGGCCGGGGCCGGGCTCGACCAGGACGTTCCAGCCTAGCTCGACGGTCTCGACCCACTCGGTCTCGGTGCGCACCGTCGTGCACGGCGTGCGCAGGGCGAAGGCCTCCTTCTGCAGGCCCCCGGAGTCGGTGATCACGCCGCGCGCGGCGGACACCGCACCGACCAGCGCCGGGTAGGCCAACGGGTTCCGGACGGTCAGCGAGCCGCCCTCCAGGTCCAGGCCCTGCTCAGCCGCCCGCGCCCGCAGCCGCGGGTGGGCCAGCAGCACCACCGGGTGGTCGACCTCCTGCAGCGCCTCCACCACCTGACGGAGCCGGTCCGGGTCGTCGGTGTTCTCCGCCCGGTGCACCGTCGCGACCGAGTAGGCGCCCTCGGCCTGCCCCAGCTCGGCCAGCACCGCCGGCACGTCGGCCAGCTCCTCGCGGACCCGGTGCAGCACGTCGATCATCACGTCGCCCACCAGCACCGCCCGCGACCCCAGCCCCTCGGCGGCCAGGTGGTCCACCGCGACCTGGGTCGGGGCCAGGCACAGGTCCGCGGCGTGGTCGGTCAGGACCCGGTTGTGCTCCTCGGGCATCCGCCGGTTGAACGAGCGCAGCCCCGCCTCCAGGTGCGCCACCGGCACGTGCAGCTTCACCGCCGACAGGGCGCCGGCCAGCGTGGAGTTGGTGTCGCCGTACACCAGCACCCAGTCCGGCGCGTGCTCCTCCAGCACCGCGTCCATCGCGCCCAGGATCGCGCCCGTCTGCACCCCGTGGCTGCCCGAGCCCACGCCCAGGTGCACGTCGGGGTCCGGGATGCCCAGGTCGGCGAAGAAGACGTCGGAGAGCATCGGGTCGTAGTGCTGCCCGGTGTGCACGATCACGTGCTCCACGCCGCGCCGCCGGCACTCGGCAGCCACGGGGGCGAGCTTGACGAACTGCGGACGGGCACCGACCACGGACAGGATCCTCACGCGCCACAGGGTATGCGGTCCCCCTCGCGTAGGTTGGTCGCATGCGCGTGCTGGTGGTGACGACGTGGTTCCCGACCGCGGCCTCCCCGTCCACCGGGGCCTTCGTGGCCCGGGACGTCGCAGCCATCGCCTCGCGGCACGAGGTGCACGTCCTGCACCTCGCCGCGCCTCGGCTGCTGGGCGTGGACGAGGTCGGCGGTGCTGACGCCGCGGACGGCGCGGGCGACCGCGGGTATGCCGTGGAGCGGCTCCCCATGGACCCCCGCCGGCCCGACCAGGTGCTGCGCGCCGCCCGCCGGGTGCGGGCCCTGGCACAGGCGGCCGACGTGCTGCACACGATGGCCGTCTCGGCCCTGCTGCCGATGGCCGGCATGCGGCCGGACCTGCCGTGGGTCCACACCGAGCACTGGTCGGGGCTGCTCGCCCCGGCGACGCTGAGCCCGGCGCTGCGGGCCGCCCGCCCGGGCGTGCTGCGGATGCTGGACCGTCCGGACGTCGTGGCCGTGGTGAGCGAGCACCTCGCCGAGGGGGTGCGCGAGGTCCGCGACGGGCCCGTCGTGGTGGTGCCCAACATCGTGGAGCCCCCGTCGGTGCTCGTGCCGAGGGAGGACCCGGGGCGGAACCTGCGCGGGGCCCCCTTCCGGGTCGTCGGCGTCGGTGCCCTCGTGCCGCGCAAGGACCCGCTGACGGCGGTGCGGACGGTCGCGGCGCTGCGCCTGCGTGGCGCGGACGCCTCCCTCACCTGGGTCGGCGACGGGCCGTTGCGGGTCGAGGTGCGGGACGCGGCCCGGCGTGCCGGGGTGCCGCTGCAGCTCACCGGCGCCGTGCCGCCGGAGCAGGTCCAGCAGGTCGTCGGGGAGTCCGACCTGTTCCTGCTGCCCACGCGTGCCGAGACCTTCTGCGTGGCCGCCGCCGAGGCGCTCGCCGCCGGTCGGCCCGTCGTCGTCGGCGACAGCG
>QEUR01000310.1 GCA_003577095.1 Acidobacteriota bacterium | reverse complement strand
ACCTCGTCGAGCACCACCCGCATCCCGGTCTCGGCGACCTCGTCCGCGGCGAGGTACGGCGCGGCCGCGGGCGCGGCAGCCGGCGCGGGCACGGGTGCGGCGGCGGCGACCGTCGAGGTGGCGGTGGCGAGCGCGGCCAGGATGGACACGACCGTCGCGGCCGCCCGGGGGCGAACCGCCCACGCTGCTCGGCGGGCCAGGGCGCTCACGACGTCGTCAGGCGCTCCGGGTCAGGCGCGTCCACGCCTCCCGTGCGATGCGGCGCTCGTTGGGGAAGGTCAGCTTGCGGTGGACCTCGTCCAGCGGCACCCAGATCGCGTCGATGGCCTCCTGGTCGGGGTCGTTCTCGACGGTCAGGTAGCCGCCGACCGCCTCGAGCAGGTAGTGGTAGACCATCTTGTGGATCCGGTGCGAGGGGGTGGTGAACCAGTACTCGATCGTGCCCAGCGTGACCAGCACCCGACCCTCGATCCCGGTCTCCTCGGCGACCTCGCGCTCGGCGGTCTCCACGAGCGTCTCGCCGGGCTCGACGTGACCCTTCGGAAGGCACCACTCGACCCGGCCGGACCGGTTGCGCCGCGCGATGATCGCGATCCTCGCGCGGCCCTCATGGACGTCGATGACCACCCCTCCCGCGGACGTCTCGCTCACCGACGGCAGCCGTCTGGCCGACGACTGGCGGTGCGAGGCGGTGGTCATCCTCACACTGTAACCAGTGGTGCGCGGGACGCCCAGAGATGAACGACCGCCCAGCGAGTCCCCTCTACCATGGACGCGATGTCCACTCCCCCCACGGCCGACGGGGCCCTGCTGCTCCGTGCGCTCCAGCACCTGCGCCCGACCCTGCCGCTGCTCACCGAGGTCGGCCGGCTCTTCGCCGACGCCGGTCACGAGCTCGCGCTCGTCGGCGGACCGGTCCGTGACGCCTTCCTTGGGCGGCAGTCCCCGGACCTGGACTTCACCACCTCGGCCCGTCCCGAGCAGATCGAGCAGGCCCTGGCCGGCTGGGCCGACACCACCTGGGACGTCGGCCGTGCCTTCGGCACGATCGGCGCCCGGCGCGGGGACGCCACGCTGGAGGTCACCACCTACCGCGCCGACGCCTACGACGAGGACTCGCGCAAACCGGTCGTCGCCTTCGGCGACACCCTCGAGGGCGACCTGGTGCGCCGGGACTTCACGGTCAACGCGATGGCCCTGCGCCTTCCCGACCTCGTCTTCGTCGACCCGCACGACGGCCTGGGCGACCTGGCCCGCAAGGAGCTGCGCACGCCGCACACCCCCGAGATCTCCTTCAGCGACGACCCGCTGCGGATGATGCGGGCCGCGCGCTTCGCCGCCCAGCTCGGCCTGACGCCCTCGGCGGAGATCCGGGGCGCGATGACCGGTATGGCGTCGCGCCTGTCGATCGTCTCCGCCGAGCGGGTGCGGGACGAGCTGGTCAAGCTCCTGCTCGCCGACGACCCCCGCGCGGGCCTCGAGGTCATGGTGGACAGCGGCCTGGCCGACCACGTCCTGCCCGAGCTGCCCGCCCTGCGCCTCGAGGTCGACGAGCACCACCGGCACAAGGACGTCTACGAGCACACGCTCACCGTGCTCGAGCAGGCCATCGCCCTGGAGGACCCGCCGGACGCGGACCACGAGGACGCGGTGCCCGGGCCCGACCTCGTGCTGCGCCTGGCCGCGCTGCTGCACGACATCGGCAAGCCGGCGACCCGGCGCTTCGAGCCGGGCGGCGGCGTGAGCTTCCACCACCACGAGGTGGTCGGTGCCAAGATGGCCAGGTCCCGCCTGCGGGCCCTGCGCTTCGACAAGGACACGGTCAGGGCGGTCTCCCGCCTGGTCGAGCTGCACCTGCGCTTCCACGGCTACGGGTCGGGGGAGTGGACCGACTCGGCGGTGCGCCGCTACGTCACCGACGCCGGGCCGCTGCTGGGCCGGCTGCACAAGCTGACCCGCTCGGACAGCACGACGCGCAACCGCCGCAAGGCGGCCAGGCTGGCGGCCACCTACGACCACCTCGAGGAGCGGATCGCCCGGCTGCGGGCCGAGGAGGAGCTGCGGGCGGTGCGCCCCGAGCTCGACGGCAACCAGATCGGCGAGATCCTCGGGATCCCGCCGGGCCCGCTCCTGGGCCGCGCCTACAAGCACCTGCTCGCCGTCCGTCTCGACCAGGGCATCCTCGGCGAGGAGGGGGCCCGGGCCGAGCTGCTGCGGTGGTGGGCCGAGCAGCCCGAGTCGGGCTCCACGTCCGGCTGACCTATGCCGGGTCGGCGCCCGGCTCCTCGGCCACCCGCCACAGGATCCAGGCCCACGCCGCGGCGCGCAGGACGATCAGCAGCCCGTAGGTCTCGGGGGGCAGACCGCGTCCCGGGTCGCTGGCGAAGGCGATGTGCAGCCAGGTCGCCAGGAAGTGGACCGTCTCGACGCTCGCCCACAGCAGGTGCTCCCACCACGGCCTGGAGGACAGCGCCAGCAGCGGCAGCAGCCACAGGCCGGACTGGACCGACAGCGACGGCGCGGTGAGCGCGACCACGCCGGTCATCGCCGCGGCGAGCTGGACCACGCCGGGGCGCCGGCCGGGACGGGCCGCGAGCCACGCCCCGGCGCCGAGCGCGACCAGCCACCCGGCGACCGCGACCAGCGTGGAGGTGACCGGCAGCAGCGGGGTGCCGAAGAGCCGCGGCACCATCTGCAGCGCGCCATAGCCCGCCTCCTGGCCCCACCAGTCCACCGCGCCGGTCAGCGACCGCGGCTCGACCAGCTGCAGGGGCACGACCACGGCGAGCGCGGCGAGGACCGCCCCGACCACGACCTGTCCGGCGCGCAGCAGCCCGGCGCGCGCCGGGGTGCCCTCGAGGGCCGCGCGGCGGCGGGCGG
>QEUR01000016.1 GCA_003577095.1 Acidobacteriota bacterium | reverse complement strand
CGCTGGGCCTCGGCCGCCGCCTCGCGCTGGCGCTGGGCCTCGCGCTCCGCGGCGCGCTGCCGGGCCGCCTCCTCGGCCGCCTTCTGCCTCGCCGCCTCCTCGGCGGCGCGGCGACGGGCCTCGGCGGCGGCCTTCTCCTTGGCGATCCGGTCCAGCTCGGCCTTCTCCTCGGCCTTGAGCCCGTGCTTCTTGCTGGCCAGGCGACGCAGCTCGGCGGTGAGGTCGTCGGCGCGCTCCTGCTCGGCGGCGAGGGCCTTCTCGGCCTTGGCCTTCTCCTTCTCCAGGGCGGCCTTGTCCTCGGCCTGCTGGGCCTCGAGCGCCTCCAGGGCGGTCTTGGCCTCCTCGGCGGCCTGCCGGGCCTGCTCCTTGGCGACCACGTTGGCCTCGGCCTTCGCCAGCAGATAGTCGATGTCCTGGCGCACGCCGGCCAGCCGGTCCTGCTCGGCCACGGCCTGGGCCTGCTGCACCGACAGCGCCAGGATCTGCTGGTCCTGCACGCGCAGCACGGTGCGCGCCATCGCCATCCGCTCCACGGCGTCGGACTCCCCGGACAGCAGCTCCAGGGTGGTGGCCAGCGAGCCGAGCCCGCCCTGCTTGTAGCTGTCCCGGGCGATCGCACCGATGGTGGAGCGGCTCTGCTCCTGGGCGTCCTCGTTGGCGGCGAGCGACTCCTCGATCTGCGCCTCGTTGGCGCGGGCGACGGCCAGTTCGGTCTCGATCCGGCGGGCCTCGGCCTCCGCGTCGGCCAGGTCGGCCTCGGCCTCGCTCAGGGCGATGCGCGCCTCGGCCACCTTGGACGTGGTCTCCTTGAGCTTCTTGTCGGCGGCCACCAGCTCGGCGCTGGTGTGCTCGAGCTCGTCACCGAGCTCGCCGGCCTTGTCCCGGGCGGCGCTGCGGTCGTCCTTGGTCCGGTCCTGCTGCTGCTCGACCTTGCGGATCCGGTCCCGGATGTCGTGCAGGTCGTCGGCGAGCGCCGGCCCGCCGAGCAGCGCCCCGGCGAGGGCCAGCGCGACGGCGCCGCGCAGGCGCCGGCGCAGCAGCCGGCCCCGGCGGGTGGTGACGTGCTCGGTCATGGTGACTCTCCTCATACCCTCACGTGGCGGTGCAGCGCCAACCAGGCGGTGACGACGGCCAGCAGGAGCGCCCCACCGACCAGGAACGGGGTGATCAGCCACAGGTCGCGCGGGCCGACCAGGCTGATGAGGCCGCTGTCCCCCGCCAGCAGCTCGGACAGGAAGCCGGTGATGCCGTATCGCACCGTCGCCCACAGCAGCCCCACGGCCAGCCCGGCGCCGATCAGGGTGGCCACGACCGTCTCGAGCACGAACGGCAGCCGGATCGAGAAGGCCGACGCGCCGACCATCCGCTTGATCGCGGTCTCCCGGCGGCGCGTCCAGGCGGTGAGCCGGATCGTGGTCGAGATGAGCAGGACCGCGCAGACCACCATGGCCACGGCCAGCGCCAGCGCCCCCACGCTGAGCACGCCGAGGAAGGTGAAGAGCTTGTCGACGACCTCGCGCTGGTCCTCCACGCTCTCCACGCCGGGGGCGTTCTCGAAGGCGGCGCGGATGACCTCGTACTTGCTGGGGTCGGACAGGTTGACCCGGTAGGACTCCGGGATCGCCTCCTTGGGTATGGAGTCGAGCACCGGTGAGTTGCGGAACTGCTCGCGGAAGCGCTCGTAGGCCTCGTCGTTGGACTCGTAGAAGTACTCGGTCACGAGCGGCTGGAGGCCGTCGAGGTCGGCGGCGACCTGCTCGCGCTGCTCGGGCGTGACGCCGCCGCCGGCGCACGAGGCGACGTCGACGCTGTCGGGCGTGCACAGGAAGATCGAGACCTGGACCTTGTCGTACCAGTAGCCCTTGGCGGTGCTGACCTGGGCCTGGGCGAGCAGCCCCACGCCGAGGAAGAAGAGCGAGACCATCGTGACCAGGACGACGGAGACGACCATCGAGGCGTTGCGGCGCAGGCCGTTGGCCACCTCGCCCAGCAGGAAGCCCGGCCTCACTGCGCGACCACCTCGCGGTAGCCGCCCTCGGCCTGGTCGCGCACCACGCGGCCCTCGTGCAGCTGGACCACGCGCTTGCGGAACTGGTCGACGATCGTCGTGTCGTGGGTGGCCATCACCACGGTGGTCCCGGCGCGGTTGATCCGGTCCAGGATCGCCACGATCTCGGCGCTGGTGTCCGGGTCGAGGTTGCCGGTCGGCTCGTCGGCGAGCAGGATCGGCGGCTTGTTGACCATGGCGCGGGCGATCGCGACCCGCTGCTGCTCCCCGCCGGAGAGCTCGTGCGGGAGCCGGCGGCCCTTGTCCTGCAGCCCCACCAGGGCCAGCGTCTCCGGGACGCGCTGGCGGATCTCGTGGGCGCGGGCGCCCAGCACCTGGAGCACGTAGGCGACGTTCTGGGCCACGGTGCGTCCCGAGAGCAGCCGGAAGTCCTGGAAGACCACGCCGATCTGGCGGCGCAGCAGGTGGACCCTGCGGTGCGGCAGCTCGCCCAGGTCGTGCCCGGCCACCAGGACCCGCCCCTGCGTCGGCTGCTGCTCGAGGTTGACCAGCCGCAGCAGGGAGCTCTTGCCCGACCCGGAGGGGCCGACGACGAAGCAGAACTCCCCGCGCGTCACGTCGAGGTCGACCTCGCGCAGCGCCCAGGGATCACCCTTGGCGTAGCGCAGGCTGACCTGCTCGAGAGTGATCATGCGGACGCGTTTCTCCAGGGACAAGGGTGTGACGGCCGTGACCACGGTAACGGATGTGGCACCTGAGGCCAAGCACCATGACCTACAGTCGGCTCCGTGCGCCTGACCCTGCCGACGACCGGGACGCCGCAAGCCTGGTCGGACCCGGCGTCCTACTGGCCGGCCCTGTCGGCGGCCGTGGCCGACCGTCCGGGGCCCCTCGTCACGCTCGACGCCGCCGCGCTGGAGCACAACGCCGGCGACCTCCTCCGCCGTGCCGGCGGCCTGCCGGTGCGGGTCGCCACCAAGTCGGTCCGCTCCCGGCCCGTGCTGCAGGCCGTGCTCGGGCTGCCGGGGTATGCCGGCGTGCTCGCCTACACGCTCCCGGAGGCTCTGTGGGCGGCCGGGTGGTGCGACGACGTCGTGCTCGGCTACCCGACCGCGGACCGGGTCGCGGTGGCTCGCCTCCTCGGGGACGAGCGCGCCTGCCGCAGGGTCACGCTCATGGTCGACTCCGCCGAGCACCTCGACCTGGTCGACTCGGTCGCGGGAGCGGGGGCACGACCCGAGGTCCGGGTCGCGCTCGACCTGGACCTGTCCTACGAGCCTCCCCGGGCCGGGCGGCTCACCGGGCGGGTGGGTGTCTACCGCTCCCCCGTCGCCACCGCCGCGCAGGCCCGGGAGCTGGCCCGGCAGGTGCTCGCGCGGCCGGGCTTCCGGCTCGTGGGCGTCATGGGCTACGAGGCCCAGCTCGCCGGCGTCGGCGACGCGCTCGCCGGCACGGGCGGGCCGCTGGCCCGGGCGAGGTCGGCGGCCGCCGACGCGCGCACGCTGCTCGTCCGCCGGCTCCAGGCCGCCTCGTGGCAGGACGTGCTGGAGCGGCGGGCCGTCATGGTGGCCGCGGTGCGGGAGGTCGTGGAGTCGGCGGGCGGCACCCTGGAGTTCGTCAACGGGGGCGGCACCGGTTCCCTGCACCTGACCCGCCAGGACCCGAGCGTGACCGAGGTGGCCGCCGGCAGCGGGTTGTTCGGCCCCACGCTCTTCGACCGCTACCGTGCCTTCTCCCCCGCCCCGGCGACCGCCTTCGCCCTGCCCGTCGTGCGGCGCCCCGGCGCCGGGGTCGCCACCGTGCTCGGCGGCGGCTGGGTCGCCTCGGGCCCGCCGGGGCACGACCGCCTCCCGACCCCCGTCTGGCCGCCGGACGTCTCGCTGGTCACCCACGAGGGCGCGGGCGAGGTGCAGACGCCGCTGCGCGGGCCGGGCGCCCGGGACCTGCGCGTGGGCGACCTCACCTGGTGGCGCCACGCCAAGGCGGGCGAGCTGTGCGAGCACACCGACGAGCTCGTGGTCGTGCGCCCGCGCACCGCCGCAGGCGCCACCACCGCGGCAGAGGTCGAGGACGTCGTCCCCACCTACCGCGGCGAGGGGAAGGCCTTCCTGTGACGAGCACGAGCACGACCACGAGGAGCACCTGGAGCAACTGGGCCGGCTCGGTCACCGCCCGGCCCGTCCGGGTCGAGCGGCCCCGGTCCGTCGACGAGGTCGTCGAGGTCGTCCGCCGGGCCCGCGAGGAGGGGCTGCGGGTCAAGCCGGTCGGGGCCGGCCACTCCTTCTCCGCCGTGGCGCAGGCCCCGGACGTGCAGGTCGACCTGACCGACCTGCAGGGCCTGGAGCACGCGGACCCGGGCACCGGACGGGTGACGCTGGCCGCCGGGACCCGGCTGCACGCCATACCCCCGCTGCTGTCGCACCTCGGGCTGGACATGCCCAACCTGGGCGACATCGACAGGCAGAGCATCTCCGGCGCGGTCTCGACCGGCACCCACGGCACCGGGCTGGACCACGGTGGTCTCGCCACCCAGGTCGTAGGCCTCACGCTCGTCGACGGCACCGGGCGGGTGCGCACGCTCACGCAGGAGGACCCCGAGCTGGCGGGGGCGGTGGTCGGCCTGGGCGCGCTCGGCGTGGTGACGTCGGTGACGCTCCAGCTCGCCCCGGCCTTCGTGCTGCGGGCGGTCGAGCGCCCCGAGCCCCTGCAGCACGTCCTGGAGTCCTTCGTCGAGCGCTGTCGCTCAGAGGACCACTTCGAGTTCTTCTGGTTCCCGCACACCCATGTGGCCTCGACGAGGACGAACACCCGGCTGCCGCACGACGTCCCGCTGGCCCCGCTGCGCAGGCGTCAGCGTCTCGTCGACGAGGTGCTGCTGGCCAACGGGGCGTTCGCGGCGGCCTGCCGGCTGGGCGTGCACGCACCGTCGCTCGTGCGTCCGGTCAACCGCGCCTCGGCCCGCCTCCTGGCGCGGCGGGAGTTCACCGACCGCTCGCACCGGGTCTTCACCACCTCCAGGCGGGTCCGCTTCCACGAGACCGAGTGGGCGGTGCCGGTAGAGGCGCTGCCCTCCGTGCAGCGCGACGTCGACGCGCTCGTGCGGCGCCACGGCTGGCGGATCAGCTTCCCCCTGGAGTTCCGGGCCGCGGCCGCGGACGACCTGTGGCTGTCCACGGCGCACGGTCGCACGACGGGGTACGTCGCCGCGCACCGCTACCACCGCGAGGACCCGGGCGACTACTTCGCCGCCGTGCGCGACGTCGCCCTGGCCCACGGCGGGCGGCCGCACTGGGGCAAGATGCACGACCTGGACCTCGGGACGCTCGCCGGGCTCTACCCGCGGATGGGCGACTTCCTCGCCCTCCGCGACCTTCTGGACCCCGACCGGGTCTTCGCCAACGCCTACCTGGAGCGGGTGCTCGGAGCCTGAGCGGACCGGGCGACCGGCGACGGGCGCCCCGAGGTAAAGGTTTGTTCAAGAGATGCGCCCACCGGTCGCGTTCCCGTCGCCGGTCGCCTAGCGTCACGTGCGTCCCCACCGGATACCACGTCGAAGGAGACGTCTTCGTGAAGCACCCACGCACCGTGGCGGTCACCGCCGCCGCCGGCCTCGTGCTGGCGGGCATGACCTCGCCCGCGCTGGCCAAGCCGGGCAACAACGGCAACCCCAACAACGGCAAGAAGATGGCGGCGGCCGTGACGGCCGAGGCCGTCATGGACCACCTGCAGGCCTTCCAGGACATCGCCGACACCCACGGCGACCGGGCGGCCGGAACCCCCGGCTACGAGGCCAGCGCCGCCTACGTCGAGTCCACCCTCCAGGCCGCCGGCTACCAGACCGAGCGGCAGTACTTCACCTTCGAGCGCTTCTCGGTGCTCGAGAGCTCGCTCACCGTGGGCTCCGACCCCGTCGACCACATCGTCATGGAGTACAGCCCGAGCGGCACCGTGACGGGTGCGCTGGAGTCACCCGCGGGCGTGGAGGGGTGCGCGGCCGAGGACTGGGCCGGCTTCACGGCCGGCAGCGTCGCGCTCATCAGCCGCGGGAGCTGCTCGTTCGCCGAGAAGTCGCTCAACGCGGCGGCGGCCGGCGCGAGCGCCGCCATCGTCTACAACAACACCGCCGGGGCCCTCAACGGCACGCTCGGCGCCCCGGACCCCGGCTACGTCCCCACCGTCGGCATCACGCAGGCCGCCGGTCAGGAGCTGCTGGCGATGGACGGCGCCACCGTGACGGTCCACGCCGTCACCGAGCTGGAGGACGTCGAGACGTTCAACGTCCTCGCCGAGACCGCCAAGGGCCGCACCGACAACGTCGTGATGCTCGGGGCGCACCTGGACGGGGTCCCCGACGGGCCCGGCATCAACGACAACGGCTCGGGGTCCGCGGCGATCCTGGAGACCGCCGTGCAGCTGGCCAAGGTGAACAAGCTCAACAACCAGGTGCGCTTCGCCTGGTGGGGTGCCGAGGAGGAGGGCCTGATCGGCTCCTGGCACTACGTCGAGGACCTCTACTACAACAGCCCGGAGGAGATCGACGACATCGCGACCTACCTCAACTTCGACATGGTCGGCTCGCCGAACTACATCATCGGCGTCTACGACGCGGACGAGTCCACCTACGAGGCGCCCGTCGACGTGCCGGAGGGCTCGGCGGCCACCGAGGCGGTGTTCACCGACTACTTCGACTCGATCGGCCAGCCGTGGGTCGACACCCAGTTCTCCGGGCGCTCGGACTACCAGGGCTTCATCGAGGTCGGGATCCCGGCCTCCGGGCTCTTCACCGGCGCCGACGGTGTCAAGACCGCGGAGCAGGTCGAGCTCTTCGGCGGCACCGCGGGGGTCATCTACGACCCGAACTACCACACCCCCGCCGACGACATCGGCAACGTGGACGTCGAGGCGCTGGAGATCATGTCCAAGGCGATCGCGCACGCGACGATCACGCTGGCGCAGGACACCTCGGCGATCAACGGCGAGCGCAGCGCCGGCAAGTCGGGCAAGGCGCACCCGCAGGGCCCGCTGCCGACCGAGGAGCAGCCGGCGGCCTGACCGGTCCCGCCAGGGCTCAGCGCCGTCCCCTCGTCCACGCCCGGGCGAGGGGGCGGCGCAGCGGCGCCAGCAGGCGCATGCCTGCCGCGCGCTTCCACGCGGGGAAGGGAGGGTAGACCAGGGCGAGCGTGTCGGGCCGCAGCGGCTTGGAGACCACCGACCGGTGGTGGCTGAGCTCCTCGACCGAGTCGCGGCCGTGGTAGCGCCCCATGCCGGAGGCACCGACCCCGCCGAACGGGAGCCCCGGCACGCTGATCTGCATCAGCGCGACGCCGTGCCCGAGCGCGCCCGAGGACGTGCCCCGCTCGAAGGCCGCGCGGGTGGCGTCGTCCTCGGTGAAGACGTAGAGGGCCAGCGGTTGGTCGCGCCCGGCGACGAAGGCCACCGCCTGCGCGGCGTCGGCCACGGTGAGCACGGGCAGCACGGGGCCGAAGATCTCCTCGGTCATCAGCGGCGAGTCCACGTCGGGGTCGACGACGACCGTGGGCGCCAGGTAGCGCTCGTCCTCCTCGTGCCCGCCGCCGACGACGACCCGGCCGCCCGAGGAGGACAGCAGGTCGACCAGCCGCCTGTGGTGGTCGGCGTTCACCACCCGTCCCAGGTCCGGGCTGCGGCGCGGGTCGGCGCCGAAGAACTCGGTGATCGCCGCCCCGAGGGCGGCCAGCACCTCCTCGCGGGCCTCCCGGGTGACGAGGAGGTAGTCGGGGGCGATGCAGCTCTGTCCGGCGTTGGTGAACTTCGCCCACACGACCCGTCGCGCGGCGACGGCCGCGTCGACGGTGCCGTCGACGAAGGCGGGCGACTTGCCGCCCAGCTCCAGCGTCACGGGCGTGAGGTGCTCGGCCGCCGCACGCATGACCACGCGCCCGACGGGGCCCGACCCGGTGAAGAAGACGTGGTCGAAGCGGCAGCGCAGCAGCTCGGTCGTCTCGGGGACGCCGCCGGTGACCACGCCCACGGTGTCCGCGCCGAGGTAGCGGGGCAGGAGGTCGGCCAGCAGGCCGGAGACCGTCGGCGTCAGCTCGCTCGGCTTGGCCACGACGGTGTCGCCGGCGGCGAGCGCGCCGGCCAGCGGCGCCAGCAGCAGCAGGACGGGGTAGTTCCAGGTCGAGATGACCAGGACGACGCCCTTGGGCCGCAGCTGCACCTCGGCGCGCCCGGGCAGGTAGACGGCCGGGAGCCGCACCCTGCGCGGCGCGGTCCAGCGCTCCAGGTTGGCCAGCAGGTCGTCGATCTCGCGCACGACGAGGGAGAGCTCGGTGAGCCGGACCTCCGCGGCGGGCTTGCCGACGTCCCGGCTCACCGCCTCCGTCAGCGGGGTCTCGTGGTCGGTGAGCAGCCGCCGCAGCGCCCCGAGCCGCTGCCGGCGCCAGTCCAGGTCCAGCGTGGCGCCGGAGGAGACGGTGCTGCGCAGCGCGGCGACGAGACCGGCATACCGCTGCTCATCGCGGGGGCCGGCACCGGACAAGGCTCAGTCCCCCGACCTCTCCTGGGCCCGCTTCCAGCGGATGCCGGCCTCGATGAAGTCGTCGATCTCGCCGTCGAGCACCGCGCTGGTGGAGCCGACCTCGTGGTTGGTGCGCAGGTCCTTGACCATCTGGTAGGGGTGCAGCACGTAGGAGCGCATCTGGTCGCCCCAGCTGGCCTTGATGTCGCCGGCCATCTCCTTGCGGGCCGCGTCCTCCTCCTCCTTCTTCAGCAGCAGGAGGCGCGACTGGAGCACCCGCAGGGCGGCGGCGCGGTTCTGGATCTGGCTCTTCTCGTTCTGCATCGAGACCACGGTCCCGGTCGGGATGTGCGTCATCCGCACCGCCGAGTCGGTCGTGTTGACGGACTGGCCGCCGGGACCGGAGGAGCGGAAGACGTCGACCTTGAGGTCGCTCTCGGGGATCTCGATCGAGTCGGTGCTCTCGATGAGCGGGACCACCTCGACGGCGGCGAAGCTGGTCTGGCGGCGGCCCTGGTTGTCGAACGGGCTGATCCGCACCAGCCGGTGGGTGCCGGCCTCCACGGCCAGGTGCCCGAAGGCGTAGGGCGCCTTGACCTCGAAGGTCGCCGACTTCAGCCCGGCCTCCTCGGCGTAGGAGGTGTCCAGCACCGCGGTGTCGTAGCCGTGGCGCTCGGCCCAGCGCAGGTACATCCGCATGAGCATCTCGGCGAAGTCGGCGGCGTCGACGCCCCCCGCGCCGGCGCGGATGGTCACCACGGCCTCGCGCTCGTCGTACTCGCCGTTGAGCAGGGTGCGCACCTCGAGCTGCTCCACGTCGCGCTTGAGCTTGGCGAGGTCCCGCTCCGCCTCGGCCAGGGCGGCCGCGCCGTCCTCGCCACCCTCCTCCTGGCCCAGCTCGACCATCGCCTCCAGGTCGTCGACGCGGGTGTCCATCCCGGTCACCCGGTCGTGCTCGGCCCTGGCGCGGGACAGCGCCGAGGTCACCTGCTGGGCGCGCTCGACGTCGTCCCACAGGTCCGGCGCCGAGGCCTGGGCCTCCAGGTCGCCGATCTGGCTCTCCAGCCGCGTCAGGTCGGTCACCTGGCGCACCGACTGCATCGTCGTGCGCAGGTGCTTGATCTCGTTCTCGAAGTCCACGGCCACGAGGATCTAGGGTACGCGACGGCCGGGGACGCAAACCGGTGGCGCACGCCATACCTGCTGCCCTAGCGTCGCGTCATGCACCACACGCACGACGACGTGACCACCGGCGAGCCCACGACCGACGAGCACGGGCGGCCGGAGCCGCCGTTCGCGGCGGGAGAGGCGGCCACCCTGCTCGGCTTCCTGGACTTCCAGCGGGCGACGCTGGCGTGGAAGACCCGGGGGTTGGACGCGGAGGGGCTGCGCGCCCGCCTCCACCCGACGGGTATGACGCTCGCCGGGCTGCTCAAGCACCTCGCCTGGGTGGAGGACTACTGGTTCACCGAGACCGCGGCGGGCAGGCCCGCGCCGCCGCCGTGGGACGCGGTGGACTGGGCGGCCGACGGGGACTGGGAGTGGAGCTCGGCGCTGACCGACGACCCGGACGAGCTGCGCCGGACGTGGGAGACCTCGGTGGCCCGCTCCCGCGAGGTCGTGACCGGCCTGCTGGCCGGGGACGGCCCCGGCCTGGACGGCACGCACGCGGCCTGGGGCGGCCGGGCGCAGGTCTCGCTGCGCTGGATCGTGGTCCACATGGTCGAGGAGTACGCCCGGCACAACGGCCACGCCGACCTGCTGCGCGAGGCGGTGGACGGCCAGGTCGGCGACTGAGCCGAGCCGCTCCGGTCCCGTCGCTCAGCGCGCGTCGATGCCGCGGCCCCGGAGCGTCTCGCGGGTGTTCGGGTTGACCGACGGGCGGAACGGCATCTCGACGACCTCGGCGGGCACGGGGACGCCGGGAGTCTCGGCGTACTCGTCCGGCAGGTGCACCCACAGGGCGGTGCCCAGGGCGGCCAGCCCGACCGGCACGAAGCCCATGGCGATGTTGGTGCCCAGCTCCGGCGACCACCACGGGGAGGTGACATAGCCGACGGGGTCGGCCTCCGGCGTGGCCGAGATCAGCCAGAAGTCGGGCGCGTAGTCGGTGATCGGGCGGCCCGCCAGCCGTATCCCGACCAGCTGGTGGGTGTATGGCGTGCCGCCCGCCTCCAGCTCGGCGCGCACCTGCTCCAGGCGGCGCCTGCCGATGTAGTCGGCCTCCTTCTCGCGGGGCACCTGGTAGCCCAGGTTGACCTGGAAGGGCAGGGTCTCGGCGTCCATGTCCTGGCCCCAGGACAGGATCCCGGCCGCCACGCGCCGGTGGTGCGCGGGGGCGATGACCCGCAGGCCGTGGGCCTCGCCCGCGTCCAGGACGGCCCGCCACAGCCGCTCGGCGTGCAGCGTGGCGTCGCGCAGGTAGATCTCGTAGCCCTTCTCCCCGCTGAACCCGGTCTGCGAGACGACCACGTCGAGGCCGGCCACCGAGGCCGTCATCAGCCCGTAGGAGGGCACGTCGCGCACCTCGGGCCCCACCAGGTCGGCCATGAGGTCCTCGGACCGCGGGCCCTGGACCTGCACCGGGGACACGTCGATCTCCCGGATCCGCACGTCGTGGCCCAGCCCGACGTTGACGCCCTGCAGCCAGAGCATCAGGTCGGAGTCGGAGCAGCTGAACCAGAACTCGTCGGCCGACAGCCGCAGCAGGACCGGGTCGTTGAGGATGCCGCCGTCCTCGTTGCACAGGATCACGTAGCGGGCCCGCATCGGGGAGATCCGGGTCGCGTCGCGGGTGATGACCCGGTCGACGAAGGCCTCGGCGTCCGGCCCGACCACCTGGATCTGCCGCTCGACGGCGACGTTCCACAGGGTGACGTCGTGGACGAGCGGCTCGTACTCGGCCATCGCGCCGCCGTCCTCGGGCCGGACGTAGCCGCGCGGGTGGTACATCCGGTTGTAGACCTCGGCCCGCCAACACCCCGCCTCGTGGGACAGCGCCCAGTAGGGCGACTTGCGGATGCGGGTGGAGATCAGCAGCTCCACCGGCGTGCGTCCGGACTGGCGCAGGTTGACCGGGACCGACCGGTCACGCTGGTCGACCGAGGGGACGTTGGCGCCGTCGGGGGCCATCGCCACCACTTCCCTTCCTCAGGTGGGCGCTGGGCGAGTGCACCACATCGTGGGACTCACCTCCCACCATACGGGCGGTGCCGGGGGCGCACAAGGGCGCGCTCAGACGGCGGCGAGCCGGACGACCGGCAGGTGCTCCTGGAGGTACTGCAGGGCGTGGACGGCGCGCCAGCCCGAGGTGTAGCGGCGGATGAGCTCCTTGGCCCCGGCGAGGTCCTGGCCGAGGGTGACGAGCAGCTCCTCGACGTAGCCGTCCTTGCGGTGCTGACCCAGGCCGATGTTGGCCATCAGCCCGTTGCACAGGCACTTGCGGCCCTGGGTGTCCTCCTCGGTGCCGCCCTTCCGCAGGTACATGTGCACCGGCTCGGCGGCGCAGCGGTAGCCGACCTCGCCGTCCTCGCGCTCGTAGGGCTGGCGCAGGTAGGACAGGTCGCACAGCCGCGGCCGGGCCTCGTAGACCTCGGTCTGGCTCATCGTGCCCTCGAGGGTGGCGACCTTGAACGGGAAGCCGGTCGGGCTGGCCCGGGGGTCGTTGCGCACGTTCAGGTCGTCCTCGCGCAGCCGGTCCAGCATCTGCGCGCGGGCGTCGGGGGCGAGCCCGGAGTCGAGGGAGAGCGCGAAGACCGTCCCGACCTGCACGCCGGCGGCGCCGGCGCGCACCGCCTCGGCGACCTGCTCGGGGGTGCCGTAGGCGCCGGCCAGCCAGAACGGCAGGCCGAGGGCGGCCATCTTCTCCAGGTCGGCCTCGTCCCGGCTGCCGTAGACCGGCTCGCCGGCCTCGTCCAGCTGGAGCTTTCCGCGCGGCGGCGCGGAGTGCCCGCCGGCCGGGGGCCGCTCGACGACGAAGCCGTCGGGCCGGATCGCGGGGTCACGGTGCAGGTAGGAGGCGAGCTGGTCGACCGAGACGATCGCCAGGAAGTCCGGCTTGTCCATCGGCGGCAGGTCCTCGCCGAGGAGGTCCACCGGGTCGACGGTGATGTGGCGGCGGATGGTGCCGCCGGCGACGTCGGCGGTGATCGCGCCCCTCTCCCCCGCCGCCAGGTCGCGCAGCAGCTGCGGGATCTCCCGCGGGATGCCGGCGCCCATCAGGACGTAGTCGACGCCGGCGAGCATCGCGCCGAGCAGGGCGGTCGGCGTGGCCATCTGCACCTTCTCCAGGCAGTTGACGCCGACGACGGCGCCGTCCTCGAGCCCGTCCTTGGCCAGCCAGACCTCGGCGAAGTTGGCCACCACCGCCAGCTCCTGGCCGGCGCGAGCGGTCTCCAGGGTCAGCTTGGGGATCGGCTTGTAGGGCGCGTCCGGGTCCTTGCCACCCTCCACGAAGTACTTCCCCAGGACCCGCTCGGCCATCGCCCGGGAGGGGAAGTGCGCCAGCGCGCGGCGGTAGTGGCCGCCGCGGTCCCCGTCCTGGAGGGTGCGGGACAGGACCGCGTCCATCGCGGTCCCCGAGACGACGCCGAGGTGGCCGGACTTGGCGACCTCGTGGGCGAGCCGCCAGCCGGAGACGGCGATGCCCATCCCGCCCTGGATGACCAGGGGGCGCGGACGCGGCGGGCGGGCGGGGGCAGGGAGCTCGGAGTGTGCAACAGCCATGCGGGGGGATTCACTTCCGGATCGGGGAACCTACGAGAGCGTAGGTTTCGGTCGCGTAGGTTACGGTACCGTAAGTTCGCCGCGCTGTCTCACCGCGCAGGTCAACGGTGCCGGGGTCGCCGCCCGACGGGCTCGCGCAGGCGGACGCGGATCCCCTCGTCCGTCTCGATGAAGACCACCCCGGAGAGGTCGGGCACCACGAGGTCGGCGTCGAGGTCCTCGGCCGGGCTGGTTGTGGTGACCGCCAGCGTGGCCGCCCCGGCCGCGCGGCCGGCCGCGACGCCGGCGGGCGCGTCCTCGACCACCAGGCATCGCCCCGGGTCGGCGCCGAGCTTGTCCGCCGCGACGAGGAAGGGCTGCGGGTCGGGCTTGCCCCTGGTGATGTCGTCGGCGGTGACGAACGCCTCGGGTGCGCGCAGGCCCGCCGCCGAGAGGCGCAGGACGGCCAGCTCCCGGCCGGCGGAGGTGACGATGGCCGCCCGGTCCCCCACCGCCTCCATCGCCTCGACCGCCCCGGGGAGCGGCTCCACGTCCTCCACGTCCTCCAGCTCGCGACGGTCGATGTCGGCGGTGGCGAGGTCGACGTCGACGTGCGGGTCCACGACGGCCTCGACGATGCTCCGGCTGGGCACGCCGTGGTAGCGGACCAGGCGCTCCAGGGGCACCTCGTGGTGGGCGGCCCAGGCGCGCCACGCGCGTTCCACCGCGGCCGTGGAGTCGGTGAGGGTGCCGTCGTTGTCGAAGAGGACGGCCTGGAAGACCTCCGTGGTGATGTCGCGCATCGCCCCAGTCTCCCCGCGAGGGCGCCGGCGGTCCCGCGGGAGCGCTCCGACGGCCCGCGGGAGCGACGGCACGGCTCCCCGTGGTGCCGTCAGGGCACGATCTCGCTGCGCGCCGAGGAGGTCATCGTGATCGTCACGCCGCCCCCGAGCTGTTCCAGCACGGGGGTGAGCACCGGGATGCGGGCCGTGCCGCGCACCACGACCACGGCGGTGCGTCCGTCCGGCGTGCCGGTGCCAGGCGCCACCTCCCAGCCGGTCAGGCGGTCGGGAAGCGCCCGGGCAGTCAGGTGGTCCCTGGCGGCCGTCACGACCGACGCGTCGGTGAGCGGGACGCCGGAGCCGACGCCCTCGCCGTACGCCTGTTCCTGCGCCAGCGCGTCGCTGGCGTCCAGCGCGGCGGCGTCGGCGGCGTCGAGCAGGTGGATCCGGCTGAGCTGCACCGAGGTCACGCCGACGATCCCCATCACGATCGCCAGCGTCACGGCGACGAGTCCGGCGAGGAGGATGCTCATCTGCCCGGACTCCGGGTCGTGGGTCGCCCACGCCCGGCCGGCACCCAGGTGGTCCGCCCTCATCCGGCCGGCCTGAACTCGTCGACGGTCGCCAGGTGCTGCGCGCTCAGGCCCACCGAGGTGGGCACCCGCCCGCGCATGAAGTCGGGGACCAGGGGAAGCGGCACCTCCACGCGCGCCTCGACCACCACCTGGCTCCCCGGGGCGAGGCAGTCCGCGGAGCACGCCAGCTCCAGGTGACCGTCACCGGGGCCGAAGCCGTGGGCGCCCATCACCAGGTCGGCGGCCGCCCCGGCCCGCACCTGCGCCGCAGCGGGCTCGTCGGCGGTGACGAACGCCCGGCCGGCCTCGCGGGCGGCGGCGGAGACGGCATACGCCCCGGCCTGCACGCGGCCGAGCGTCGCGACGAGGTAGAACAGCGGGACCACGAGCAGGACCAGCAGGAAGGCCACCTCGACGGTCATCGAGCCGCGCTCGGAGCATCCTGGCCGGGGGCAGGGGGTCCGCGGGCGCGAGCGTCCGCGTGCGGCCGCCGTCGTCGCGGGCGTCACTGGTCCTCCGCGTATGCCTGCCCGACGACCGTCATGGCGTCGGCAGGGCCGAACGGGCCGAACACCGGCAGGTCCAGGGAGGCGGACACCTCCACCACCTCCACGCCGGCGACGACGGTCCGGCCCGCCGTCACCGAGACACCGCCGGTCCCGGGCAGGCTGGACTCCAGCAGGGTCCGGGCCCGGGCCGCACCGTCGGCCGGCGTCGAGTCGGCGCGGGCGCCGTAGCGCGCTCCCTCGATGACGTGCGCGGTGGCGGTGTTGTGCAGGTGGAGGGCCAGCGCGAGCTGGGCGGCGGCGAGGAGGAGCACCGACACCAGGCCGGCCAGCATGGCGAACTCCGACACCGCGGCGCCGCGCTCGCGGTCGAGACGTGCGGCGCGGCTCACCCGCCGACGCTGGACACCGCGGTCGTGAACATCCCGGTGAGCAGCGGCTCGGCGACGAGCCAGAGGGCCGCGACCAGTCCTGCGGTCATGATCGTGATGAGCACCCATCCGGGCACGTCGCCGCGCTCGGGCTGCCGGGCCCAGGAGCGCACGCGCGCGAGGTAGCCGGCCGCCGGCGGACGGCAGGCGTGGACGGTGGAGATGGTGGAGCGGCGACGCATGGGAGGTTCCCTTCGGCTGGGGTGCGGTCGGTCGGGGTCGTGGAAGGTGGACGACGGTCGAGTGGTCACAACGAGATCTGGAGCATCGTCACCCCCGGGAAGACGGCGAACAGGACGGTCACGGGCAGGACCAGGAAGACGACGGGGACCATCATCGTGATCTCACGGCGGCCGCCCTCCTCGATGAGCGACTGGCGCGCCGCCTCGCGCGCGTCGGCCGCCTGCGCACGGAGCACCTCGCCCAGGGGCGTCCCGCGCTGGATGGCGACGACGAGGCCGTCGACGAAGCGCACGATCGGGGCCAGCCCGGTGCGGCGGCTCAGGGCCTCGAGCGCCTCCGGCAGGCTGACGCCTGTGCGGGCCTCGGCCAGGCAGAGCTCGAGCTCGCCGGACAGCTCCCCGGAGGACAGCCTGGCCACGCGCTCCAGCGCCTGCACGGTGCCCTCGCCGGCGGTCACCGACAGCGCGAGGAGCTCGGCGAGGGCCGGGAACTCCGCCATGATCTGGCGCTCCCTCCGGCTGGCGGCGCTGCTGAGCAGCGTGTCGCGCGCCACGACGCCGCCGAGGAACGCACAGCCCACGAGCACGGCCAGGGCCACCACGCTGGCACCGCGGCTCCACCACAGCACCGAGCCGAGGGCGGCCACCACCACGCCGGCGGCGATGCCCCAGAGGACCTGCTGGACCCGGAAGCCCTCGACGTCCGGGGCCATGCCGGCGCGCTGCAGCCGGGACCGGACCGAGTCCGTGCCGCCGAGCAACTGGTCCAGCAACGCCCCGGCGCGTGCGGTCAGCGGGCGTACCAGGTCGGTCACCTGCCAGCCCGAGCCGTCGTCGGCCCGGAGCAGCGACGAGCGCTGCGGGACCCGGTCCAGGTAGGGCTCGATCCGCATCGTGACGTCGACCCGGCGGGCACGACCGAGGGCCCCGACCACGAGCAGGACACCGGTGGCGAGCATCAGCCCGAGCACCGCGGCCCACCACTGCGCCGTGCTCACCGCAGCACCCTCTGCTCTTCCGGCAGACGGCCGAGGGTGACCATCAGCCGGTAGGCCGCGACGGTCACGCCGGCCCCGACCGCCAGGACGAGGACCCCTGCGGTGCTGCTGTAGGCGTCCAGGGTGGAGCCGCGGGTGGCCAGCAGGAGCAGCACCGCCCAGGGCGCGGCCATGGCGAGCCGGGCCGCGTTGACCGTCCACGACTGGCGCGCCTCGAGCTCGGCACGGGCGCGGGCGTCCTCGCGCAGGAAGCCCGACAGCGCGCGCAGCACCCGCCCGAGGTCGGTACCGCCCACGTCGCGGGCGATCCGAAGCGCCTCGACCAGACGGTCGGCCACGGGGTCCGAGAGCCGCTCCTTGAGCAGGTCGAGTGCCTCGGAGAAGCGCCCCGTCGCGCGGTAGTCGTGGGTGAACTCCTGGAACTGCGGTCGGAGCTCCTCCGGGCCCCGCTCGCCCAGCTGGACCAGGGCCTCGGGCAGGGCCAGCCCGGCGCGGACCGCCGAGAGCACGTGATCGACGACGTCGGGCCAGACGTCGCGCAGCCGGGTCCGCCGCTTGCGGGCCCTCGCACGCACGACCGCGAACGGCGCCCAGCCGGCCATCACCGCGAAGCAGAGGCTGACCGGCCACACGTGCGTGACGGCATACCCGAGGAGCAGCACCACCAGGGCGAGCGCGCCGGCGAAGCCGACCAGCGTCCAGGGACCCAGGCCGCGGATCCCGGCGAGCACGATCTCGTCGTGGAGGCGGTCGATCCGGCGTCGGCGCGTCCTCGGGCCGGGCGTCTCGGGCGCCGGCCAGAACGACCACCAGATGCTCGCCAGCCCGAGGCCGAGCACCAGCCCCCACAGCGCGCCCGCCATCAGTCCCTCCCCAGCAGGGCACGCAGGTCGTGGCCTGCGCGCTCGAAGCGGTCGGCGTGCGGCGGGTAGCCGTCGGCCCGCTCCAGGCGACCGTCACGCCGGATGAAGATGTCGGCGACCTCGACGACGTCGCCCTCGACGCGGCCCGGCAGGGCGACCACCTCCCGGACGCGGCGCGACCCGTCCGCCTCGAGGCCGAGCTGGACGACCAGGTCGATCGAGGAGGCCACGGTCGGCACGACGAAGCCGGAGGACACGTTGGGGCCCGCCAGCAGCGGCAGCGTGCACATCTTGGTCACCGCCTCGCGGGCGCTGTTGGCGTGCACGGTGGCCATCCCGGGCAAGCCGCTGTTGAGCGCGATGAGCAGGTCCAGGCTCTCCTCCTGGCGGACCTCGCCGACGATGATGCGGCCCGGGCGCATGCGCAGGGCCTCCTTGACGAGGCGGCGGAGCGGCACCTCGCCGGTGCCCTCGAGGCTGGCCTGGCGGCACTGCATGGAGGCGACGTCGCGCAGGTTCACACGCAGCTCGAAGACCTCCTCGCAGGTGACGACGCGCTCGTGCGCCGGCACCGCGGCCGCCAGGCAGTTCAGCATGGTGGTCTTGCCCGCCTGGGTTCCCCCCGCGACCAGGATGTTGAGACCGCTGGCCACGGCGGCCTCGAGGAACCGGGCCGCCTGCTCGGTCAGGCTGCCCAGCCGGACCATGTCCTGCAGGTCGTCCGCGGCCACGACGAACTTGCGGATGTTGACCGCCCAGTGCCGGCGGGTGATGTCCGGGATCGCCACGTGCAGGCGGCTGCCGTCCGGCAGCGAGGCGTCGACGAAGGGGCTGCTGAGATCGACGCGCCGGCCCGAGCTGCGCAGCATCCGCTCCACCAGGTCGTGCACCTGCTGCTCGGTCAGGAAGGTGGGGGTCAGCTCGGGACGTCCGTGCCGCGCCACGAAGACCTTGCTCGGCTCGTTGATCCAGATCTCCTCGACCGACGGGTCGTCCAGGTAGGCCTGCAGCGGCCCGAAGCCGGCCACCACCTCCATCAGCAGCCGGTGCGCCTCCTTGCGGTCGGCCAGCGGCACGAGGCCACCGACGAGCGAACGCTCGTCGTAGTCGTCCAGCACCTCCCCGATGAGGGAGCGGACCTCCACCTCGTCGCGGGCAGGGTCGAGGCGACGACGACGCACGAGCTCGCGCACGTCGTCCTCGAGCAGCTGCAGTGCGGTCGGCTGCACGCGTCCTCTCCCCCTCGGGTACGGCGGTCCCGGGGCCGCCCCGTCGGCCCCGCCGCACCATGGCACCAAGCAGGTCACGGGGAGTCCAGAATCTTTGCCAAACCCTTACCAAATCCGAACCTGGTCTTGAACCCCGCAGTGCCTGTGGACAACTCCTGCCCGACCCTGCGCCGGGGTCCCACCATGGCCTCATGAGGTCGATGCTCACCGTCCGCGCCAACGGCGTGCTGCGGCACGTCCTGCTCGACGCCTCCGTCGCGCCCACCGTCGGGGCCGCCCACCGCGTGCTGGGCCTTGCTCCGCCCGTTCGCGCGCGTTCCTCCGCTCCGCTGCGGCACGGAGGAACGCTCCCGCAGGGGGCCCCACCCGCACGGCGGCCTCCGGCTCGGCTCGTCGTGGCGGCCGGCCCGGACGCCGGCGGCTCCGTCGCGCTCCGCCCGGGGGCGTGGGTGACGGTCGGCCGCGCCACCACCTGCGACCTCGTCGTCGAGGACCCGTCCCTCTCCCGCACGCACCTGCGGGTCCGCCTCGACCGGCAGGGGGTGCGGGTCGAGGACCTGGGATCGACGAACGGACTGACCTGGCAGGGTCGCGACGAGGAAGCCACCGGGTCCGAGGACCCGCTGACGACGTGGTGGCCGCCTGACGCCGACCTGCTCGCGGGGTCCACGCGGCTGGAGCTGCTCCTCGAGCCGCTGCCTCCCCTGGACGGGCACGACGTCGGGGGCCGGGTCGAGGTGCGCCCGTGGCCGCGGGCACCGGTGGAGGTCGCACCGGCCCAGCTGCGCACCCCCTCCGCCCCGGAGGAGCCGGTCGTCCGCGCCCCGTCCGCCTGGGCCTGGGCGCTGCCGCTGGTCGCGTCGGTCGTCGCCGCCCTCGTGCTCCGGATGCCGATGGTGCTCGTCTTCGGGCTGATGGCCCCGGCGATGGTGCTGGGCCATCACCTCGGCGAGCGGCGCTCGACCCGGCGGGAGCACCGGGAGGCACTCGCCCGGCACGGTGCCGCCATGGCGCGCCTGGACGCGGAGCGCGCCCGGGCGATGCGGCACGACCTGCAGGCACGACGTCGGCGCGACCCCGGGCCGCTCGGGATAGCCATGGCCTGGCACGAGGGCCCCACCAGTGCGCTGTGGTCCCGCGGCGGCGAGCCGCCGACGGTCGTCGTGGGCGAGGGCGCGCGGACGGCGGATGTGACCGTGGACGGCGTCCCGCTGAGGCACGACGCCGCGCCGGTGACCCTCACGCTGGACGCACCGGTCGCGCTGGTCGGCCCGCCCGTCCTGACCACGGCCGCCGCGCGCGCCTGGGTGCTCCAGCTGGCCACGGGGCTGCCGCCCTCCCGGCTCGCCGTCGTCGTCGACCCCGACGCGCCCCCGGGCCGGGAGTGGGACCTGCTCGCGTGGCTGCCCCACACCCGCGGCGGACCGCAGCCCAGCCCCGTGCACAACCTCGTGTGGGGCGCGGACCTTCTCCTGCGCACCCGCTCGAGGGACGTCCCCGACGGAGTCCGCCAGCTCGTGCTCGGCGAGGACGGTTCGGCCCTGCTGAGGATCCCCGGCGAAGCGGACGTCCGCCTGCGGCCCTCCCTCATGTCGCTGCCCCTCGCGCGCCACCTGGCGCGCGGACTGGCGCCCCTCGTCGAGGAGCAGGTGGGCCAAGGCCGCGCCGGCCCGTCGACGCTCGGGGACCTCGTGCCGTGGCCCTGCGAGGCCGATGCGGTCCGCGCCGGATGGACCGGGTCGCGGGGCGACCTGCGGGTCACGCTGGGCACCGACGAGTCCGGCGCCCCCGCGGTGGTCGACCTGGCCGCCGCCGGACCGCACGCGCTGGTGGCCGGGACCACCGG
>QEUR01000309.1 GCA_003577095.1 Acidobacteriota bacterium | reverse complement strand
CGAGGGCAGGGCGACCACGCCGCGGGTCAGGCCCAGGCCGCCCATCAGCACCTCGGAGACCCCGGGGCTGGTCACCGCGTGGTCGTAGAAGAGCACGATCCGCTCGGTCAGCGCCATCGCACCGGCCCCCCAGGCGAGCACCGGGCGCAGCAGCGTCGGTGCCGGGCGGTCCGCGGGGTCGGCGACCGCCCGCACACCGGCCTCCTCCAGCGGGTCGGGGGCGGGTGGCGCGGCCAGCGCCGGCCCGAGGTTGAACAGGTGCAGCGCGCCCATGAGCACGCCGACGTGACCACCGGTGATCGCGATGGCGTCGCACCCCGCGACCACCCGCCCGACCCGGAAGCGGGCGGCGACCACCGCGTCCCGGTGCTGCGGCTGGTGGCGCGCGTAGAACTCCTCGTTGAGCTCGTCGACCCGCTCGACGTGGCGCTGGTCGAGGGTCCGCATGACGTCGATGACGTCGTCGAGGGCCTGCTCGACGGCCTTCGGGTCGCGCGGCTCGTGCAGCCGGATGCGGCGGATCGCCTCGTTGGCCTGCTCCAGGCCGATGAGGTAGAGCTCCTGCATCTCGGTGTGCACCGTCCGGCGGCGCCGGTCGGCGGCGGCCAGCTCGGGGTCGGCCTCCCACAGCTGCTGCATCAGGCCCCAGAGGCGCAGGTTGACGGTGTTGCCCCCCAGCAGGTCGCTCAGCAGCCCGTCGTCGGACTCGCGGTCGCGCCAGCCGGCGGTGACCATCCCGAACCGCTTGCCCCGCAGCCCCAGGTGCCGCACGACGTGCGGGACCCGCGGCGTGCGCTGCGGCCCGAGGAACGTGATGCGGGGGTCGGCGTCCGGCGGTTGCGCCTCAGCCCGCATGGACCTGCACGGTGCGGCCCACGTCGTCGAGCATGCCCCGCAGGTGGTCGTAGTCCGGGTGCTTCATCCGGATCCAGGCGTTGGCCATGTAGCCGGCCGCCACCGGCTGCGTGGCGGTGCCGGCCACCGGGATGTGCGCGTCGATGATCCACCGCCCGTAGCGGTTCTCGATCTCCTCCAGGCCGGTGTAGCCGGTGATCCGGCCGTCCCGGTCCGGGCGCAGCGCGATGATGCCGGCGGAGTGGCTGCGGCTGGGCCGCCGGGACACCCGCCCGTGGACGATCGCCTCGGCCCAGGCGCCGTAGACGTCCATGTCGTTGCCCGCGTTGTAGAGGTCCCAGCAGCCCACGCCCGGGGGACGGCAGCCGATCTCGGAGAAGACCAGGCCCTTGGGGCCGTGGAACCACTCCATGTGGGTGGCCGAGGTGCCGATGCCGAGCGCGGCGTTGACGCGCGCCCCCATCTCGCGCAGCTCCTGGTAGAGCCCGCCGCCCTCGATCCGGTTGGTCGCGACGAACTGCGGGGAGATCCAGCGGGTGCGCATCGCCTCCAGGACGCCAGGGTAGTAGTGGGAGACGAAGTCGACCGCGGGGTGCCCGTCGAGCGAGATCGTGTCGTAGAAGCCCTCGTGCCCCTCGATGAACTCCTCGACCGCGATCGAGTCGTGGCCGCCCAGGTTGGACAGCGCCACCGCCAGCTCGCTGTCGTTGTCGACGCGCACGGTGCCCGCGGCGCCCGCCGCGTCCCGCGGCTTGAGGATGAGGGGGTAGCCGACCTGGGTGGCGAAGCTCCATACCTGCTCGGCGGTGTCGGCGCCGGTGGACAGGGGGACGCGGACGCCGGCCTGGCGCAGCGCGTCCTTCATCGACGGCTTGTCCCGGCACAGCCAGGTCGTGCGCACGGAGGTGCCGGGGATGCCCAGCGCCTCGCGCACCTGCGCGGCGACCAGCTGGTGCGCCTCGATCGTGGACTCCAGCCGGTCGACCCAGACCATCCCCTGGACCCGTCGGACGGCGTCGGTCATCTGCTGCAGGTCGGTGACCGAGCCGACCTGCTCGTAGTGGACCATCCAGTCCTTGAGCTGGCCGTCGAGGTAGTCCAGCGGGGTCTCCCCGATCCCGATGACGTTGGCGCCGGCCTCGGCGAGCGCCCGTGGGAACTCGCGCTGGTTCCTCGGGAAGTGCGGCTCGACGAAGACGATGTTCACAAGGTCGAGCCTGCCACAGAACCGCGCGCCGGGTGAAGGCGTGGCGGACGGTCGGGTATGCGGTCAGCCGGCCCGGTCGGCGAGCTCGTCGAAGGCGCGGGCCACCACCCCGGCGTAGACGTGCATCCCGTCCATGTCGGGGTGGACGTGGTCGGCCTGCAGGTCCTGGGGCCGCTTGCTGATCGTGCCGTGCCAGTCGCCGACCACGGCGTTGGGGTAGTCGGCCACGACCTTCTCGATCGCGGCGTTGGAGCTGTCGGTGAAGGAGGCGTTGACGAAGAGGTTCATCACCACCACGTTGCGGTCCGGGCCGAGCTCCTCCAGCGTCGCGCGCAGGGCGTCCTCGTCGACGCCGGCGTTGGTGCCCAGGTGCAGCACCACGTTGTCGCGCACCCACCCCTCTTCCAGGGCCTGGTCGACCACCGGGCCGGCGTCGCGCCACTGGCGGTTGGACTTCGCCACGTAGTTGATGCCGGGGAAGCGGTAGGTCAGGCCGTCGGCGCTGGTCACCACGAGCGAGTCGCCGATCGCGGTGATCGTGTCGCCGGCCGGCACGAGCAGGCCGTCCCCGTCCGGGGCGAAGGTGCTGCCGTTGACCTTGACGGCGCCGGGAGCCGGTGCCTCGGCGCGGTCCTTCTCCTTCGAGGTGTCGTCCTTGGGGGTGTCGTCCTTCGTGCCGCTGTCCTTCTCGGCGCGCTCGTCGTCCTTGGCGTCCTTGTCGCCCTTGGCACCCTTGCTGCCCTTGGCCCGTTCGTCGCCCTTCGTGGCGGCCTCCTCGGACAGGCCCAGGTCGGCCCCCACCAGGGCGGCGACCACGCCACCGTCGCTCGCGCCGAGCTCGGTGCCGGTCCGCGCGGCGTCCGCGGCCTCGTCGG
>QEUR01000015.1 GCA_003577095.1 Acidobacteriota bacterium | reverse complement strand
CTCGTCCACGAGCAGGCCGAGGACGGGGATCTCGATCGAGAGGTCGCCCTCGAGCGTGCGGTCGTTGCGGCGCAGCGCGTCGGCGACGGGCGCGAGCCTGGTGTAGTGCTGCGCGCCGTTGATCTCCACGTGGACGCCGTACCCGTCGAAGCGCACGTCCAGGTAGACCACGCCGTGCGACGTCGTGCGCAGCTCCTGCCGGGACGGCTCGGGCAGCCCGCGGCGCCGGCAGGCCCGTGCGAAGTCCAGCTCGCCCAGCGCGTGCGCCCCGTCGCAGACGAGCGGGACGGCCTGCGCGAGGAGCGCGCGCCGACGGTGCCGCTCGGTGGCCTCCCACGCCTCCAGCAGCCGCGCGGGAGGGATCAGCCGCTGCTGGACGGTCATCGCGAGCAGGGTGAGGGCCTGCCGGTCGGAGACCGCCCACTGCGCCGCCCTCAGCACGGCCAGCTCGGGGACCGTCCTCGGCGTCCCGGCCCCGGTCGTCCGCCCCATGCGTCGTTGGTGGTGGATCCGGACGCCGGGCCGCGGCCTGGTCCGCGTGCCGCGGGGGACGCTGACGTGGACGAGCGGCTCCTCCCACGAGGTCAGCCCGGCGGCCAGCAGCGACGTCACCCCGTCGAGCACGGCGCCGGACCCGCACTCCTGCACCGCCACCCACCAGGAGGCCCGGGTGCTCAGCTGCGGCCCCACGAGGCTGACCGTGCGCCGGCCGACCCGGTGCCACCGTCCCGCGTCGGTCTCGGCGCGGACCTGGTCGTAGGTGAGCCCCAGCTCGTAGAGCTCGGCGCGGTGGACGACGCCGTCGTGCCGGTCGCCCAGCTCCCGGGCCACCATCTCCCGGCGCTGCGCCGGAGCCATGCCCGCGACGCGCCGGCGCGCCTCCGACGCCTCCCCAACCCTGCGGTTCCCCATGCCGACCCATGATGACGCCCCGACGGGTGCCGGCCCCGGGACCCTGTGGACGACGACGAACGTCAGGCACCGCCGGGACCCGGGCCCCGGCGATGCCTGACGCAGATGCCTGACGGCCGGATCAGCCCTCCGGCGTCACCGCGAAGATCGCCTGCGCCACCTGGCTCAGGCCGCCCTTGGGGTGGGTGCGGTAGAACGGCGAGGTGCCGAAGACGACCGCCTTGCCGCCGGTCGCCGACTCGCCGGAGATGACCGACGCGTTGCCGGCCGCCGCCTCGGGGCCGTTCGTGGCGTTCGTGCCGCGCCAGTGGCCGGCGAGGAACGGCTCGTCCGCGTCGTAGTACTGCTCGGCGCGCGTGCCGTCACCCAGGTCGGTGTAGGACTGCGCCGGGTAGATGAAGGCGTAGTCCTGGGCGTGGTTGGCCAGCACCGAGTCCGCGGGCGTGTCGACCGCGACGATGCCGTTGCCGCTGCCGTTGCCGCTCACCGCCGTCGCCGAGACCAGGCCGAAGGTCCGCGCCGTGGTGAAGGCGTTGTTGCCGGAGCCGACGAAGGCGTGGCCCTCGTCGAGCCAGGCCTGGGTGGCCTCGCGGCCGTTGACCTGGCTCGCGTTGAAGGACAGCGAGGAGCTGAGCCAGATCACGTCCAGGTCGTCCAGGACGGACGGGTCGGCGTTGATGGACGCCGAGGACACCTGCACCGGCTCGAACCCGAGCTGGGTCAGCGACTCGCGCGCGTCCTGGCTGCCGGTGTAGCCCACGCGGACCTCGTCGAGCTCCTTGGCGTCGCCGGAGGCGACCGCGCCCACCTCGGCCGCGGTGGCCGCCCGGAAGGCGATGTCGTGCTCGAGCGCGGCGTCGACGGCCAGGCCGTACGACTCGGGCGCGACGACCGCCTGGCCCGTCGGCAGCAGCCAGGCCACCGCGTCCTGGGCCAGCAGGTCGTTGAGCGCGACGTAGTCCTCCACGCCGGCGACGTCGAAGGTCACGTGCTGGGCGCGCTTGGGCACCGACGCCTGGCGGGTCGGGCCGTCGACGGCCCTGGTCGCCCGCACCGGGCCGTCACCGACGTCGCCCACCTTGTCGACCGTGGCGCCCCACAGGTAGGCGTAGCTCCAGGCGGAGATGTCGTACATCGAGGGCACCTTGCCCGAGATGTCGCTGCCCAGGTCGAGCAGCGCGTTGGCCAGCGCCCGCTTGGACTGGGCCAGGTCCACGACGTAGGAGCCGCGCGGGTAGGTCGTGCCGTCGATCGTCCGGTCGTTGTTGAGGATGCGCACCTCGATGTCGTGCAGGAGCAGCTGCTCGACCAGCGACGTGGCGTCGCTGAGCGAGCGCTGCCCCTCACCGACGGGGACGATGTAGGCCTGCGGCAGGTCCACGACGTCCTGGTCGTCGGCGACGTCCCACAGCGGCTTCCACTGCTCCGGGCCGGGCACGTCGGCGATGGTGTCCAGGGTGAGCGCGGTCTTCTCCTCGCCCGAGAGCGCGCGGTCGAAGAACTCGATCTGGTTGGCCAGGATCTCGCCGCTGTTCTCGTGCAGGTAGTCCACCGTGCTGCGGATCACCTGCAGCGCGACCGCAGTGTTGATCGCCGCGCGCTCCGGGGTCTGCGTCCCGCCGCTGCCCCCGCGGGTCAGCGGCAGCTCCACGGTGCTGGTCAGCGCGCCGTAGTACGCGGCATACTGCGCGGTGAAGATCGGCGGGTAGTCGTCCCAGCCGGACGGGGTGTCGCGGTAGGGGATCTTGATCCCACCCTCCGCGGTGAGCGGGTTGCCGGGGATCGCCGCGTCGACGACGTCCTGCTCGATCTGCAGCGCCATCGCGTAGTTGTGCGGGATGAACAGGTCGTACTCGTAGTTCTCCCCGTGGGGCGGGCCGGTCGGCTCGACCTGCAGCTGCCGGGTGTAGCCGTGCAGGTCCGAGGCGTTGATCGGCAGCAGCGACTGCGTCGTGCGGATGTAGGACTCCGACTCCGGCGTGGTGTTGGTGATCATGTCCCGGTTGGCGTCGAAGCCCTGGGCGGTGGCCCGCTGGCCCAGCTTGCGGCCGTCGGGGTTGAGCGTCAGCGAGAAGTAGAGGCGGTGCCCGGTCAGCAGGTCCTCGACCTGCGACCACGGGGCGGTGGCCAGCTCCTCGATGTACTGCAGGGAGGCGTCCGTGCCCTCCCACTCGTTGCCGTGGATGTTGGCCGAGAACCAGATGGGCGTCTTGTACTCCGCCTGCAGCTTCGCGTCCCTGGCCGCCTTGTGCGGCTCGTGCTGGATCATCTCCCGGTATGCCGTCTGCCTGCGGGTCTCGTCCGCCTTCTCCGGCGCGGTGACCGTCACCAGGTAGAGGTCGCGACCCTGCGAGGACTGGCCGACCACCTGGACCGACACGCGGTTGCTGCGCGACATCAGGTCGTTGAGGCGCGGCGCCAGGTCGGCGTAGCCGACCAGGTCGGCGGCGTAGGACCGGTCGTCGGGGTCGTGGGGGAAGACCCGCAGCGTCGGCTGGCTGGGGTAGGAGCCGGGCATGTCGAGGCCGGACCAGTCCGGCGTGGCGGGCCCGGGCCCGCGGGCGTCCTGGCGCTCCAGGGCGGTGATGTTGGCCTCACCCTCGCCCTGCCCCTGCCCGTTGCCCGGGGCGGAGGTGGCCGCCGGGGCGATCGCGAGGGAGAAGGCGACGGTGCAGGTGGCCACGCCCAGGGCCGCGCGCCGGGTGGTGCGGTGCTTCATGGTGCTCCTTGCTCGTCGTTGAACTGCATCATGTGCAGCGATACTGCAGCACCGAGCATGCCACTTCCTTGCGACGAAAGACACAGCGCGGCGGGACCTCGGCGCGCCACCCTGTGACCAGCACCACGTTGACGCGGCGTCACCGGGGTCCGCTACAGTGGCTGTCGATGACTCACCTGCTCCTCCTTCGACGCCGCAGCGAGACCAACTAGGTCCGGCCCTCGCTGCGGAGTCGCGCTGTCCTCGGACCACCCGACAGCACCCAGCGAGGAAACCAGACCGATGAGCATCGCCACCCCCACCGCGCCCGTCACCGTACGCAACCCCCAGCAGCCGAGCGGTATGCCGTTCGGGCGCTACACCGCATACCCCGCGGTCGACCTGCCCGACCGCACCTGGCCGAGCCGCACGATCACCCAGGCGCCGCGCTGGTGCGCGGTCGACCTGCGCGACGGCAACCAGGCGCTGATCGACCCGATGACCCCCGACCGCAAGCGCCGCATGTTCGAGCTGCTGGTGCGGATGGGTTACAAGGAGATCGAGGTCGGCTTCCCGGCCGCCAGCCAGACCGACTTCGACTTCGTCCGGATGCTCATCGAGGAGGACCTGATCCCCGACGACGTCGTCATCCAGGTGCTGACCCAGGCGCGCGAGCACCTGATCGAGCGCACCTACGAGGCGATCGCCGGCGCGAAGCAGGCCATCGTCCACCTCTACAACTCCACCTCCACGCTGCAGCGGCGGGTCGTCTTCGACGCCAGCGAGGACGAGATCGTCGACATCGCCGTCCAGGGCGCCCGGGTCTGCAAGAAGTACGAGGAGCAGCTCCCCCCGGGCACCGAGGTCTTCTACGAGTACTCCCCCGAGTCCTACACCGGCACCGAGCTGGAGTTCGCCGTGCGGGTGTGCAACGCGGTGATGGAGGTGTTCGTCCCGACCCCCGAGAAGCCGGTCATCATCAACCTCCCGGCGACCGTCGAGATGGCCACCCCCAACGTCTACGCCGACTCGATCGAGTGGATGCACCGGCACCTGAACCACCGCGAGAACGTCGTGCTCTCGCTGCACCCGCACAACGACCGCGGGACAGGCGTGGCGGCCGCCGAGCTGGGCTACCTGGCCGGGGCGGACCGGATCGAGGGGTGCCTGTTCGGCAACGGCGAGCGCACCGGCAACGTGTGCCTGGTCACGCTGGGGATGAACCTGTTCACCCAGGGCATCGACCCGCAGATCGACTTCTCCGACATCGACGAGGTCCGGCGCACGGTCGAGCACTGCAACCAGCTGCCCGTCCACGAGCGCCACCCCTGGGGCGGCGACCTGGTCTTCACCGCCTTCTCCGGCAGCCACCAGGACGCGATCAAGAAGGGCTTCGAGGCGCTGGAGCGCGACGCCGCGGCCGCCGGCGTGCCGGTCGAGGAGTTCCGCTGGGAGGTGCCCTACCTGCCCGTCGACCCCAAGGACGTCGGCCGCAGCTACGAGGCGGTCATCCGGGTCAACAGCCAGTCCGGCAAGGGCGGCGTCGCCTACGTGATGAAGACCGAGCACAAGCTGGACCTGCCGCGGCGCCTGCAGATCGAGTTCAGCGGCGCGGTGCAGCGGCACACCGACAGCGAGGGCGGGGAGATGACGCCCGCGCAGATCTGGGAGGCCTTCCAGCGCGAGTACCTCGAGCAGTCCGGCCCGCTGGTGGGCAGGGACTACACGGTCACCCACGATGAGGAGCGCGGCACCGACCAGATCGAGGCGACCGTCGAGGTCGGTGGCGCGGAGCAGCGGATCACCGGCGAGGGCAACGGGCCGATCGCGGCCTTCACCGACGCGCTGTCCACGGTCGGGGTCGACGTGCGGGTGCTCGACTACCAGGAGCACGCGCTGAGCTCGGGCTCGGACGCGCTGGCCGCCGCCTACGTCGAGTGCGCCGTGGACGGTGAGGTCCGCTGGGGCGTCGGCATCCACCCGAGCACGGTGACCGCGGCGCTGCGCGCGGTGACCAGCGCGGTGAACCGGCCCGGACGCTGAGGGACGGGGGCGGGCGGGCTCAGCCCCGCCCGTCCCCGAGCAGCGTCGCGCCGTCCTCGGTGACGGTCCAGTAGGGGTTGTAGGCGATCTCCCACACGTGGCCGTCGGGGTCGGCGAAGACGCCCGAGTAGCCGCCCCAGTAGCGGGTCGCCGGCCGGCGGAGCACGGTCGCCCCGGCGTCCACCGCCGTCTCGAACTGCTCGTCGACGTCGCCGGCGCTGCCGACGTTGAGGCCCATGACCTTGCCGCCCCAGACCTCGCCGGCGCCGGGGGTGTCCTCGGTCTCGTCGTCGATGTCGATCCCCGAGTCGACGGCGAGCGCCATCCGGTCCCACAGCCCGACGACCATCGGCCCGACCTGGAAGAACTCGATGTGCTCCGGCGAGGGCCCCGGCTCCCAGCCGAGGGCCACGTAGAACTCACGGGCACGGTCCATGTCGGCCACGCCGAGGGTCACGAGGGAGACGCGCTGATCCATGGTCGTCAACCTAGCAGCGCTGGTCACCGGGCCAGCAGGGCCGCCACCGTCGAGGGTATGGAGCGCGCCACCGCCAGGGCGCGCAGCGGGCCGCCGGGGTTGGCCCGGTCGGCGGCGACGCCGTGCACGAGGGCCGCGAGCGAGCCGGCGTCGCGGGGCTCCAGGCCCGCCGCGAGCAGCACCCCCGCCAGCCCGGACAGGACGTCGCCGGCGCCGGCGGTGGCCAGCCACGCGGGCGCGTCGGCCTGTGCCCGGACGGGCACGTCCGGGTCGGGGTCGACGACCAGGGTGGTCGCTCCCTTGAGCAGCACGGTGCAGCCGGTCCGGGCCGCGGCCCGCCGGGCGTGCGCGAGCGGCGCCGCCTCGATCTGCTCACGCGTCACCTCGCTGTCCTCCAGCACGCTCAGCAGGCCGGCGAGCTCCCCGGCGTGCGGGGTGAACAGCGTCGGGGCCGGCCGGCGGTGGCCGGCGTCCAGCCACGCGGCGAGCAGCTGCACGGCGCCGGCGTCGACGACGAGGGGCACGTCCTCGCCGAGGGCCGCACGGACGCGGTCCACCTGCTGGTCGTCGCCGTCCGGGTCGATGCCCGGCCCGACCGCGAGCGCCTGCACGCGGCCCTCGCCCGGCACCACCTCGGGGCAGGCGGCCAGCACCAGCCCCGTCGGGCGCCCGGGGCCCAGGTAGCGCACCATGCCGGCGCCGGACTCCACGGCCGCCGTCGTCGTCAGCACGGCGGCCCCGGGGTAGGCCTCGCTGCCCGCGACGACGCCGAGCACGCCGCGCGAGTACTTGTGGTCCTGCGGCTCGGGCACCGGCCACAGCCTTGGCACGTCCGCGTGCTCCAGGCGCTCGACGAGCGGGGCGACGTCCGTCCGCACGCCGATGTCGACCACGGTCAGCCGGCCGACCGCCGGGCCGGTGGCGGGCAGCAGGTGCACCGGTTTGGCCATCCCGAAGGTCACCGTCTCGTCCGCCCGCACCGCCTGCCCGAGCGGTTCCTCCCCGGCCGGGTCGGCGCCGCTGGGCAGGTCCACGGCCACGAGGTATGCCGTCTGCGGCACCGCGTCGACGACCGCGGCCATCGCACCGCGCAGCCCGGGCCGGCCACCGATGCCCAGCAGCCCGTCGACGACGAGGTGGGCGCCGCGCAGGGCGCCGGCCACGGCCGGCGGGAGCCGGTCGGCGCCGGGGGCGACCAGGTGCACCTCGATCCCTGCCGCGCGGACCGCCGCCAGGCCCTCCGCGTGCAGCCGCTCGGCGACGCCGACGACGGTGAGCCCCGCCCCGCCGACGCCGTCGTCGCCCAGTCCCTCGCGGGCCAGCACCGAGGCGGCCCACAGCGCGTCGCCGCCGTTGTCGCCCGGTCCGGCGAGCACGACCAGGCGGCGGGCACCGCGCTCGGCCGCCCGTCGGGCCACGACGTGGGCCAACCCCCGGGCCGCGCGCTGCATCAGCTCGCCGTCGGGCAGCCCGGCCCGCACCCGGTCCTCGGCCGCGCGGACCTGTGCGACGGCATACCCGCTGATCATCTAGGACTCCGCGACGACCACCGCCGAGGCGACCCCGGCGTCGTGGGAGAGGGAGACGTGCAGATGGTGGATCCCGAGCTCGTCGACGCGCGCGCGGACCGTGCCCTGGGTCCTCAGGTGCGGGCGCCCCGTGCTGTCGCGCACCACCCACGCGTCGGTCCAGCGCAGGCCGACCGGCGCCCCGAGCGCCTTGGCCAGCGCCTCCTTGGCGGCGAAGCGGGCGGCCATCGACTCCGGCCGCAGCCCGAGCTCCTCGGCGGTGAACAGGCGCTCGCCCAGACGGGGGTTGCGCTCGATCCGGTCCTGGAAGCGCGCGATGTCGACCACGTCGATACCGATCCCGACGATCACGCCGACATCACTCGACCGTGACCGACTTGGCCAGGTTGCGCGGCTGGTCGACGTCCAGGCCCTTGGCGGTCGACAGCTGCAGCGCGAAGACCTGCAGCGGCACGACGGTCAGCAGCGGGGCCAGCAGCGCGCTGGTGTGCGGCACGCGGATGACGACGTCGGCGAAGGGCACCACGTCCTCGTCCCCCTCCTCGGCGATCACGAGCGTGCGGGCGCCGCGGGCGCGGATCTCCTGGATGTTGGAGACGACCTTGCCGTGCAGCCCGTGCTCGCTGCTGGGGCTGGGGACGATGACGAAGACCGGCTGGCCCGGCTCGATGAGGGCGATCGGGCCGTGCTTGAGCTCGCCGGCGGCGAAGCCCTCGGCGTGGATGTAGGCCAGCTCCTTGAGCTTGAGCGCGCCCTCCATCGCGACCGGGAAGCCGACGTGCCGGCCGAGGAAGAGCACCGAGCGCGAGTCCGCCATGTAGTAGGCGATCTCCTTGACCCGGTCCATCGTGCCGAGCAGGGCCTCGATCTTGGCCGGGATGCCCTGCAGCTCGGTCATGATCTCGGGGGCGGACTGGCCGTAGTGGGTGCCGCGCAGCGCCGCGAGGTAGAGCCCGAGGATGTAGCTGGCGGTGATCTGGGCCAGGAAGGCCTTGGTGGAGGCCACGGCGATCTCGGGGCCGGCGTGCGTGTAGAGGACCGCGTCGGACTCGCGGGGGATCGTCGAGCCGTGGGTGTTGCAGATCGAGACCGTCCTGGCGCCCAGCTCCTTGGCGTGCCGGACGGCCATCAGGGTGTCCATGGTCTCCCCGGACTGGGAGATCGAGACCACCAGCGTGCGCTCGTCGATGACCGGGTCCCGGTAGCGGAACTCGTGGGCCAGCTCGACCTCGACGGGGATCCGGGTCCAGTGCTCGATGGCGTACTTGGCCACCATGCCGGCGTAGGCCGCGGTGCCGCAGGCGACGATGACCATCTTGGTCACCGCGCGCAGCTCCTCCTCGGGGATGTGCAGCTCGTCGAGGACGAGGTTGCCCCCGGCGTCCGTGCGGCCGATGAGGGTGTCGCGCACGGCGTGCGGCTGGTCGTGGATCTCCTTCTCCATGAAGGTGTCGAAGCCGCCCTTCTCGGCGGCCGCGGCGTCCCAGGTCACCTCGTAGGCCTTGCCGTCCGAGGGCGTCCCGTCGAAGTTGATCACCGAGTAGGTCTCGGGCGTGATGGTGACGATCTGGTCCTGGCCGAGCTCCATCGCGTGCCGGGTGTGGCCGATGAAGGCGGCCACGTCGGAGCCGAGGAAGTTCTCGCCCTCGCCGAGCCCGACGACCAGCGGGCTGTTGCGCCGCGCCCCGACGACGGTGCGCGGCTGGTCGGCGTGCACGGCGAGGAGGGTGAAGGCGCCCTCCAGCTGGGCGACCGTCGCCCGCATCGCCTCGGTCAGGTCCCCGGTGCGGTCCACGGCGGCGCTGAGCAGGTGCGCCACCACCTCGGTGTCGGTCTCCGAGCCGAACTCCACGCCCTCGGCCAGCAGCCGGCTCTTGAGGGCGTGGAAGTTCTCGATGATGCCGTTGTGCACGAGCGCCAGCTTGCCGTCGCGACCACCACGGTGCGGGTGGGCGTTGGCGTCGGTCGGTCCGCCGTGCGTGGCCCAGCGGGTGTGGCCGATCGCGGTTGCGGTCTCCGGGAGCGAGGCCTCCTCCAGGGCCTGGCGCAGGTTGGCCAGCTTGCCGGCCCGCTTGCGGGTCTCCACCTCGCCGTCGCCGACGAGGGCGACGCCGGCGGAGTCGTAGCCGCGGTACTCCAGCCTGCCCAGGCCCTCCATCACGACGTCCAGGGCCTTGCCGCCGACCTGCGGGCCGACATATCCGACGATTCCACACATGGGCCCAAGCCTACGTCCTGCGCGGCCGCCGGCAGCCACGTCGGGGCGGCGCCCGCACCCTCTGCCAGAATGCCGCCATGGGTTCCCATGGCAACGGCGCCGGCATCCCCTCCCCGTACGTGGAGCTGGACCGCGAGGCGTGGGCCCGGTTGCGCGAGGAGCACCCGATGCACCTCGACGCCGAGGACATCGAGCGGCTGCGCGGCCTCGGCGAGCCGCTGGACATGGCCGAGGTGGAGCAGGTCTACCTGCCGATCAGCCGGCTGCTCTCGTTCTACGAGCAGGCGACCGGACGGCTGCACCAGGTCACCAGCGACTTCCTCCTCGAGCGCCGGGAGCGCACCCCCTTCGTCATCGGCGTCGCGGGGTCGGTCGCCGTGGGCAAGTCGACGACCGCCCGCATCCTGGCCGAGCTGATCCGGCGGTGGGAGTCGGCGCCGAAGGTCGCGCTGGTCACCACCGACGGCTTCCTCTACCCCAACGCGGTGCTGCGCGAGCGCGGGCTGATGGAGCGCAAGGGCTTCCCGGAGTCCTACGACCGCCGGGCGCTGCTGCGCTTCGTCGCCTCGGTCAAGGCGGGGCGGGCGGAGGTCACCGCCCCGCTCTACAGCCACCTGGTCTACGACATCGTCCCCGGTGAGCAGATCGTGGTGCGCCAGCCCGACGTCCTCGTCGTCGAGGGCCTCAACGTGCTCCAGCCGCCGCTGCCGCACGTCAACGGTCGTGGCCCCGGCCTGGCGGTCAGCGACTTCTTCGACTTCTCCGTCTACGTGGACGCCAACGCCCCCGACATCAAGAACTGGTACGTCTCCCGGTTCCTGCGCCTGCGCGAGACCGCCTTCGCCGACCCCGAGTCGCACTTCCACCGCTACGCCTCGCTCAGCGACAAGGAGGCGATCGCGACCGCCGGCCAGATCTGGGACACGATCAACGCCCCCAACCTGGTGGAGAACATCCTCCCCACCCGCAGCCGGGCCACCCTCGTGCTGCGCAAGAGCCCGGACCACAGCGTGGACCGGGTCCGCCTGCGCCGGCTCTGAGGACTCGTCCCGCCGCCACGCAGCGCCGGCACCCACGGCGCCCGGCCCGCCCCGACGCAGCCCCGTCCCGCCCCCGACGCAGCGCCCGTCCCGCCCCCGACGCACTTGTAGAGGGAACCCGTTCTTCGCGCCGGTTCCTCCTCGCGCGAAGAGCCGTATCCCTCCACAAGTCCCCGCCTGCTCCACTTCCGGCGTCCACAGGGGGCGGGGCCCGGCAGCACTCGTCCACAGATCCCGCGCCGGCCCGTGACGGCGGCCGGCCCGCTCAGCACACTGCCGGTCATGCGAGAGCGAGTGATGGGTCTGGTCAGGGGTGAGGGTGGGGGCGTGGTGACGACCGCCGACCTGGAGCGCATCGGTGTCGGCCCGGCGGTGCTGCGCACGCTGCAGCGCGACGGCGTGCTGACCAGGGTCGCACGCGGCGTCTACGCGGACGCTGCGCGCCTGGATCCGCCGGCGGAGGAGGTGGCCCGCCGCGGCAGGGCGGACGTCGCCAAGGAGGCGCACCTGCTGCGGCTCGACGCCGTGCTGCGCAGCTACGGCGCAGCGGTCGGCGCGAGCCACCAGTCCGCCGCCCTCGCCTGGGGGCTGCCCGTGCTAGTCGCCCACCTTGGCCGGGTGCACCTGGCCCGGACCAGGCCCGGCGGGACGGGCCGGCGGCACGAGGCGTTCACGATCCACCGGTGCGAGCACGAGGACGCCTTCACCGAACTCGGGGGCCGGACCCTCGTCGTGCCCGCCCTGGCCGTCCTCGGGACGGCCCTGCAGGGCGGGCTCGAGGCCGGCGTGGTGACCGCGGACGGCGCCCTCCGCGACGGGCGCACCACTCTCGCCGAGCTGGTGGAGTGGCTCGAGCGACTGCGCCACCATCCCGGCCTCTCGACGGCGCGCAAGGTGGTCTCCCTGGCCGACGGGAGCGTCGAGTCACCCGGGGAGAGCCTGCTCCGCCTGATCCTCATCGCCCTGGGCATCGCCTTCGAGACCCAGCACTGGATCCGGGTGGCGGACGGCTCGTACTACCGGGTGGACTTCTACCTCCCGGAGCTGGGTGTGGTCCTCGAGTTCGACGGCCTCACGAAGTATGGCGTGGGGCCGCGCCGGGACGAGGCGTCCCCGGGGTGGTCGGCCGGTCCGCGCGCCGCGGAGAAGGACCCGCTGGTCGCGGAGAAGGTCCGCGAGGACGCCATCCGGGCCCTCGGCTTCGGCGTCGGGCGGGTGGTGTGGTCCGGCCTGAAGGAGCCCGTGGTCCGGGCGACCGTCATGGCCGTCGCGCCGCAGGCGTCCGACCGGGCCAGGAACGACGTCTCCACGCCGCCGCCCTGGATCACCCAGGAGGGGCAGGTCCACGACGAGTGGTGGTGAGGGGTCCTGGAGAGGGACATCGTTCTTCGCGTCGGTTCCTCCCCGCGCGAGGAACCGGATCCCTCTACAAGACGCCCCGCGTCGGCCGCCCGCAGCGCCCCTCGCGCCCCCCGCGTCGGCCGCGTCCGCCGCGGTGGCCTCTCAGCCGCGCATCCGCGCGTAGCGGGCGCGGGCGAAGGAGTAGACGCCGTAGAGCACCAGCCCGACCGCCACCGCGACCAGCAGGGTGCGCCCGAAGGGCTGCTCCGCCAGGGTCTTCAGCGCCGCGTCCAGGCCACCGGCCTGCTCCGGGTCGGCCCGGAGGGCCGCGAGCGCGAAGAGCACGCCCACGATGCTCAGCGCGACCCCCTTGGCGGCGTAGCCGACCGTGCCGACCGCGCGCACCACCTTCCCCGCCGCACCCTCGCCGCTGGTGCGCAGGTCCTCGAGGAACTTCAGGGACAGGCCCTTCCACACGTGGTAGACCCCGACGCCGACGATCACCGCACCGAGGGCCGCCACCAGGACGCGGCCGGCGGGCAGACCCATCAGCGTGGCCGTCAGGTCGTCGGTGCGCTCCTCACCGTCGGCGCCGGCACCGCGCGCGAAGCCGAAGGTCGTGGCCGCCAGCGCGGCATACACGACGGCCAGGGCGGCGGTGCTCCACCGCGTCTTGCCGGGCGCACCGCCGGTCACGGTGGCCACGACATACCAGAGGGAGAGCATCGCCAGCCCGACGAAGCAGATCCACAGGAGCGCCGGGCCGGCCGGGGCGGAGCGCAGCGAGGACAGCGCCCCGGACTGGTCGGCCTCCCCGCCGCGACCGAGCGCGACCTGGATCGCGAGCCAGCCGATCAGCACGTGGATCAGGCCGGCGGCCGCGTAGCCGCCGCGGGCCAGCCGCTCCACCCAACGGTTGCGCGCGACCTTCCCGGCCTCGCGCGCGGCCTCCTGGCCCATCTGCTCGACGTCTCCCACATGGCAAAGAGTAGGGCCGCGCCGGTGCCGGCGCGGCCCTTTCGGTGCTCCGATGCGCTGCGGCACCGGGGCGGGGCCCCGGGGAGACCCGGGTATGGAGCAGGTCGGGTCAGTACCAGCCGACGGACTGGGAGTGGGCCCACGCGCCGCAGGGGCTGCCGTAGCGGCCGGAGATGTAGCCCAGCCCCCACTGGATCTGGGTGGCGGGGTTGGTCTGCCAGTCGGCGCCCGCGGAGGCCATCTTGCTGCCCGGCAGGGACTGCGGGATCCCGTAGGCGCCGGAGGAGGGGTTCATCGCGGTGTGGTTCCAGCCGGACTCGCGCATCCACAGCGAGTCGAGGCAGCCCCACTGGTCGTCGCCCCAGCCGAAGCTGGCCAGCATGGAGCGCGCGATCGACCTGGCATCGCCGGAGGAGACGGGCGCGGACTGGACCGGGGCCTGGCGCTGGCTGCTGCGGGAGGCGGCCTGCTCGGCGGCCCGCCGCTCGGCGGCGGCGGCCTCCTCGGCGGCCCGCTGCTCCGCGGCACGTTGCTCGGCGGCGGCCTCCTCGGCGGCCCGCTGCTCCGCGGCGCGCTTCTCCGCCGCCTCCTTCTTCTGCTTGGCGATGGCCTTGGCCGCGCTGCGCACGGCGTCGGCCCCGCTGCTGCTCAGCTCGGTCGACATCGACAGCGCCGCCGCGCCCTGGTTGGCGCGGGTCTGGCGGACCTGGGAGAAGACCTTGCCCACCTCGGAGCCGGTCGTCGTGGTCAGGGTGCCGACCGCCTCGGCGGCCAGTGCCGGGTCGGTCTCACCGACCGTCGCGGCGGCCTGCTCGGCGGGACCGCCCGTGGTGGTGGCCGCGTAGGTGGCTACCGCGAGCGCGCTGGCGGCGATCCCCGCGGTGACGGCGCCGGCGGGGCCGGCGGCACGGGACTTGCGGTGGCGGCCTCGGGTGGCGCGCACCCGCTCGGGGGCGTGGAGCATCAAGGGGACATACCTATCGTCGTGACCGGACCGCCGCCACCGGGCTCCGAGGCAGGGGCACCTCTTCACGGGATCCCGGAGGGACAGGCGACGTTACCGAATCGTGATCTAGCGACCCCCACGGTGCCCTCCGGTCGGCCGGTGAGTCAAACGTCAGGGACGGGTTGTGACGAAGATCACTCAGTGCTGGCTTTCACAACCGTCACAACAGTCCCGTAGGCCACCACCGCCCCGGGTGGGCGGACGGTCACAGACCCGCTCCGCTCTCTAGCAGCTCGGTGACCAGCGCGGCGATCGGGCTGCGCTCGCTGCGCGTGAGCGTGACGTGCGCGAAGAGCGGGTGCCCCTTGAGCGCCTCGATGACCGCGGCGACGCCGTCGTGCCGGCCCACCCGGAGGTTGTCGCGCTGGGCCACGTCGTGGGTGAGCACCACGCGGGAGCTCTGGCCGATGCGCGAGAGCACGGTGAGGAGCACGTTGCGCTCCAGCGACTGCGCCTCGTCGACGATGACGAACGCGTCGTGCAGGGAGCGGCCGCGGATGTGGGTCAGCGGCAGCACCTCGATCATGTCCCGGTCGAGGATCTCCTCCACCACCTCCTTGGAGACCACGGCCCCCAGGGTGTCGAAGACGGCCTGAGCCCACGGACCCATCTTGTCGTTCTCGGTCCCGGGCAGGTAGCCCAGCTCCTGGCCGCCCACGGCGTACAGCGGGCGAAAGACGATGACCTTGCGGTGCTGGCGCCGCTCCATGACGGCCTCCAGGCCGGCGCACAGCGCCAGCGCGCTCTTGCCGGTGCCGGCCCGGCCGCCGAGGCTGACGATGCCGACGTCCGGGTCGAGCAGGAGGTCGAGGGCGACCCGCTGCTCGGCCGAGCGGCCGTGCAGCCCGAAGGCGTCGCGGTCGCCGCGGACGAGGCGCACGCTGCGGTCCGGGGCCACCCTGCCCAGGGCGCTTCCGGTCGGGCCGAGCACGGTGAGCCCGGTGTGCACCGGGAGCTCGGCCGCGCCGGCGTCCTCCAGCCGGCCCTCCTCGTAGAGGCGGTGCATCTGCTCGTCGTCGACCTCGAGCTCGGCCATGCCCGTCCAGCCGCTGTCGACCGCGAGCTCGGCGCGGTACTCCTGGGCCTCCAGACCGACCGCCGAGGCCTTGATCCGCATGGGCAGGTCCTTGCTGACGACCGTGACGTCCTTGCCCTCGCCGGCCAGGTTGGCGGCCACCGCGAGGATCCGGCTGTCGTTGTCCCCGAGGCGGAACCCCGGCGGCAGCGTCGTCTGGTCGCTGTGGTTGAGCTCGACGTGCAGCGTGCCGCCGGCCTCCCCGACGGGGACCGGCTCGCTGAGCGTGCCGTGCTGCACCCTCAGGTCGTCCAGGAGCCGCAGCGCGACGCGGGCGAAGTAGCCCAGCTCGGGGTGGTGGCGCTTGGCCTCCAGCTCGGTGACGACGACCACCGGGAGCACGACCTCGTGCTCGGCGAAGCGCAGGAGCGCGCGCGGGTCGGACAGCAGCACGCTGGTGTCGAGCACGTAGGTGCGCAGACCGGTCGTGGGCACCACGTCCAGCGGGGGCCTGAGGTCGTCGGTCGAGGGCGTCCGGTCGGGGCTGGTCGTGGTGGTCATGTCGCTCCTGGAGGACGCGCGCGGGCGCTACGCGTCTCGTCGGTGGTGGGACCGGGACCGGGCCCGCGCCACGGTGGCGCAGCGCCGGTGCCGGCCCTCCGCCTCGAGCGTCAGCTCCATGTGGTGGGCCTCCCGAGACGAGGACGGGCGTCCGTCGTCTGCTCCGACCGTATGCCGTGCCGCGCGCCGGTCGGGTGAGCCCGCCGCGCGTGTCGGGTGAAGGGTGGGTGAACGGGCCCCGGCGCCGGGGTGAGCCACACGGCTGGTGCGGTCAGAGGACCTTGGACAGGAACGACTGGGTGCGGCGGTGCTGGGGGTCGCGCAGCACCTCGACCGGGTCGCCCTCCTCGACGATGACGCCGCCGTCCATGAACACGAGCTTGTCGCCGACCTCGCGGGCGAAGCCCATCTCGTGGGTGACGACCATCATCGTCATGCCCTCACCGGCCAGCTTCTTCATGACGTCGAGGACGTCCCCGACCAGCTCGGGGTCGAGGGCCGAGGTCGGCTCGTCGAAGAGCATCATGTCCGGGTTCATCGACAGCGCCCGCGCGATCGCCACCCGCTGCTGCTGACCGCCGGAGAGGTGGTTGGGGTAGGCGCCCTCCTTGTCGGCGAGCCCGACCCGGGCCAGGTTGTCCCGCGCGATCCGCTCCGCCTCCGCCTTCCCGCGGCGCTTGACCCGCTGCTGGGCGATCGTGAGGTTGCGCAGCACGGTCATGTGCGGGAACAGGTTGAACTGCTGGAACACCATGCCGATCCGTGACCGGACCTGGTCCAGCTCGGTGTCGGGGTCGGTGATGTCGATCCCCTCGACGAGGATCTGGCCCGAGCTCGGCTCCTCCAGGCGGTTGACGCAGCGCAGCAGGGTCGACTTGCCGGAGCCGGACGGGCCGATGACGCAGACCACCTGGCCCTTGTCCACGTGGAAGTCGATGCCCTTGAGCACCTCGTTGTCGCCGAAGCTCTTGTGCAGCTGGCGCACCTTGATCGCCGGGGCCGAGGGGTCGATCTGCTGGTCGGGGTGCAGCTCGTCCATCACCGGCTCCTCTTCTGCTTGCGCTCCATCCAGGCCACCAGCTGCGTCAGCGGCAGGGTGATGACCAGGTAGAGCAGGGCGGCGAAGACCAGGCTGGTCGCGGTCCCGGCTGAGGGTCCGCTGGCCATGAAGTCCCGGGCCATCGTCGTCAGCTCCTTCTGGCTGGCGGCCAGGCCGATGACGAACAGCAACGAGGTGTCCTTGATGAGGATCACCAGCTCGTTGGTCAGCGGCGGGACGACGATCCGCAGGGCCTGCGGCATGACGATGGAGGCCATCGTCCACGGCGCCGTCATGCCCAGGCTGCGGGCCGCCTCGGTCTGCCCCTTGGGGACCGCCTCGATGCCGGCCCGCAGCGTCTCGGCCATGTAGGCGCCCGAGACCATCATCAGCGCGACCAGGCCGGCGCCGACCGTGCCGCCCGGCGGCCGCCAGCCGAAGGCGATCGGCACGCCCAGACCCATGAAGATGATGACGATCAGGGCCGGCAGGCCGCGGAAGAGCTCGATGTAGGCCGTGGACACCCACCGGAAGGGGGCGACCGGGGCCAGCTTCATCAGCACCAGGAAGACGGCCAGCACGAAGCCGCCGACGAAGGCCACGATCGTGTAGAGGATCGTGTTCTTGGCCGCCACCAGCACCATGTCCCGCCAGTTGCCGGTGAAGCCCTCGGTGAGGAAGAAGTTGTGGCTGACGCTCTTCCAGTCGACGAGGAGGAGGACGACGACGACCAACGCCACGAACACGGCATACAGCACCATCCTCATGGTGCGTTGCCGCTGTCGTCTGGTCATCGCCATCGACGTCCTCCTCCTCCTCGCCCTGCGTCGGGTCTCAGCCGTCGGTGGTGGCAGCCGCGTCGTCGGCGCTGAAGTACTTGTCGTAGAGGGTGTCGTACTCGCCGCTCTCCCGGAGCTCGCCGAGCTGCTTGTTCACGGCGTCCAGCAGGGCGGTGTTGCCCTTCTTGATGGCCAGGCCGTAGGTCTCGTCGGTGTCGTACTCCTCGACGATCGTGAACTTGCCGTCGCTCTTCTTGGCGTTGTCCACGTTGACCGGCAGGTCCTGCAGCAGCGCGTCGACCTGCCCGGCCTGGATGGCCTGGAACATCTCGGCGTTGCTCGGGAAGGCGATGATGTCCGCGTCGGCGGCGTTCTCCTTGGTGTAGGCCTCACCCGTGGTGCCCTGCTGGACGCCGACCTTCTTGCCGGCCAGGTCGCCGATGGCGGTGATGTCGCTGCCCTCGGGGACGAGGAGCGACTGGAGGGAGTCGTAGTAGCCGTCGCTGAAGTCGAGATTCTGCTTGCGGTCGTCGGTGATCGTCATCGCCGAGGCGGCGAGGTCGCACTCGCCGGCGTTGAGCGAGAGGCCGGACTGGAGGCCGTCGAAGGAGGAGTCCTTGACGGCCAGGTCGAGGCCGAGACCGTCGGCGACGGCCTGGACGATGTCGATGTCGAAGCCGCTGAAGCCGGAGGGCGCCGACTCGTCGAAGTCCTCGAACGGCGGGTAGGGGACGTCGGAGCACACCGTGAGCGTGCCGTCGGTCACGAGGTCGAGGTCAGCGGCTGCCACGTCGCCGGTGTCGGTGGAGGCGGCCTCGCCCCCGTCGTCGGAACCGCACGCGGACAGGGACAGGACCAGGCCAGCAGCAGCGGTGGCCACCCAGAGAGATCGAATGTTCATGCCCGAACTGTATAGGTGCGCTACGCGGCGCAGGTAGCGCCTCGCCCGGTCAGGTGCCGAAGCGGCGTTCCCGCTCGGCGTAGGAACGCAGCGCCCGCAGGAAGTCGACCTTGCGGAAGTCGGGCCAGTATGCCTCGCAGAAGTAGAACTCGCTGTGCGCGCTCTGCCACAGCAGGAAACCCCCGAGCCGCTGCTCCCCGGAGGTGCGGATGACGAGGTCCGGGTCCGGCTGGCCCTTGGTGTAGAGGTGCTCGGCGATGTCCTCGACGGTGACGGTCTCGGCCAGGTCCTCCAGCGAGGCGCCCTGCGCCGCCGCGTCCCGCAGGAGCGAGCGCACGGCGTCGGCGATCTCCCGCCGCCCGCCGTAGCCGATCGCCACGTTGACGACCATCCCGTCGACCGCCGCCGTGCTCGCCGCCGCCTCCTGCAGCCGTTGCGCGGTCGCGTCCGGCAGCAGGTCGAGGGCGCCGACGACGTGCATCCTCCAGTGCTGGGCGGCGGCGAGGTCGGCCACGACCTCCTCGATGATGGCCAGCAGCGGCTCGAGCTCGGCCGGCGGCCGGTTGAGGTTGTCGGTGGACAGCAGCCACAGCGTGACCACCTCGACGCCGGCCTCCTCGCACCAGCCCAGGAAGGGGGCGATGTTGTCCGCCCCCGCCCGGTGACCCTCCGCCGATCCCGCCCCCCGCTCGCGCGCCCACCGGCGGTTGCCGTCGAGCATCACGCCGACGTGGCGCGGGAGCTCCTCGAGCGGCAGCTGCCGGCGCAGCGCCTGGGCATAGGCGCGGTAGACGAGGTCCCGCGGTGTCTGCATGGGAGAAACCTACTGGTCGGCTCTGGGAGAACGCCGCAGCTCTCCCGGGCGCCGGCCGGGAGGTCCCTGGGCCCGGCGGCTACGCCTCAGTAACCTACGCTTTCGTAACCTACGCGACCGTAGGTTACGCTGGCGTCATGAGCAGGAGGACGCAGGCGGCGCACGACGTCGCGACCCGGGCCGGTGACGCCGTCGACGCGATCGTCGACCAGATCAAGCCGCACCTGCGCGGCTGGCTGCACGTGGGGATGGTCCCCGTGAGCCTGGTCGCGTCGGTCGTGCTCGTCGCCCTCTCCCCCGGCACTGTCGAGCGGGTCGCCGCCGTGGCCTTCGGCATCACGGCCGTGCTGCTGTTCGCCACCTCGGCGACCTACCACCGCGGCCACTGGTCCCCCGGCGTCGCCCGGGTGCTCAAGCGCTGGGACCACGCCAACATCTTCCTGATCATCGCCGGCACCTACACGCCGTTCGCGGTGACCCTCCTCCCCCCGGGCCAGGCCCGCACGCTGCTGTGGGTGGTGTGGGCCGGCGCCGTCGCCGGCGTCGTCTTCCGGGTCTTCTGGGTCGGCGCCCCCCGCTGGCTCTACACCGTGGTCTACGTCGCGCTGGGGTGGGTCGCGGTCTTCTACCTGGCGCCCTTCTGGCGCTACGGCGGACCGGCCGTCGTGCTCCTCATCGCCGCCGGGGGCGTGCTCTACACCCTCGGCGCGGTCGTCTACGGGACGAAGCGCCCCGACCCCTCACCGCGCTGGTTCGGCTTCCACGAGGTCTTCCACGCCTTCACGGTGGCGGCCTTCGCCGCGCACTGGACGGCGGCGCTGCTCGCGGTGCTCTCCGAGCGGGCGGTCACCGCGTCCTGACCCCGCGTGGCCGGCGGTCAGCCGACCGGGTCCTCGCCGTCGGGCCGACCTGTCCCCGCGCCGCTGCCGTCGGGCTCGGCACCCTGCCCGGTGCCCTGCCGGTCCGGCCCGTCGGTCCGGGCCGTCCGCTCCGCGGCCCGCCTCTCGGCGCGCTCGCGCAGGACGGCGGCGACGCGCTCGTCCTCGGCCAGCCGCATCCGCCGCAGCCGCTTGGTCATGTCCCGGCCGAGGAACCAGACGGCAAGCATGAGCCCGAAGAGGACGAGGAACCCGCCCAGCCCGGCGGTGATCTCCACGCTGGTGCTGCTCACTGCGTGTGCCCCTCTTCCTCGCGCATCTCGTCGCGCTCGTCGGCGTCCGCGTCCTGCGGCACGGTCGACCGGGCGTCCAGGCCGGGCTCCTCGGGCGGCAGCGGCGGCTCGCCCACATAGGCGACCACGGGGTCGCCGTCGGCGTCGCGCTCGGGGGCGCGACGGCATACCTCATCCGGGTCGTCGAGCTCGCGGATCCCGGCGAAGAGGTCGTCCTCCGGCATCGTGGCCGGCACGATCGAGCGGGCCAGCTCGAACTCCTCGGTCGGCCAGACGCGCTGCTGCATCCCCAGCGGCACCGCGAACCAGTGGCCGTCCGGGTCCGCAGTGGATGTGGGTGTGGAGCCGGCGGCGGGGGCGGCGGCGCATGTTGGCCAGCCAGTCCGCCCACGGCGACTCCAGGCCCTCGGCGAGCATCGCCTCGTGCAGCGCGGTCGTGCGCTCGAGGGTCCAGCCGTTGTAGTAGAGCTTCAGCGGCTGCCAGGGCTCGCCCGCGTGGGGGTATGCCGCGGGGTCACCGGCCGCCCGCCAGGCCGCCATCGTCACCACGTGCGTCTGGATGTGGTCGGGGTGCGGGTAGCCGCCGTTCTCGTCGTAGGTCGTCACGACGTGCGGGCGGAACTCGCGGATGACGCGCACCAGCGCCTCGGTGGTGACGTCGAGGGGCTCGAGCGCGAAGCAGCCCTCCGGCAGCGGCGGGGGCGGGTCCCCCTCCGGCAGGCCGGAGTCGACGAAGCCCAGCCAGGTGTGGCTCACGCCCAGGATCTCCGCGGCCCGCGCCATCTCCTCGCGGCGCACCCTGGTGATGTCGCGCAGGATGTGCGGCTCGCCCTTGAGACGCTCGTTGAGGATGTCGCCGCGCTCGCCGCCGGTGCAGGAGACCACCCGCACCGAGACACCCTCGGCGACGTACTTCGCCGAGGTGGCCGCGCCCTTGGAGGACTCGTCGTCGGGGTGGGCGTGCACGGCCATCAGGCGCAGGTCCTGCGGCGTGGTCATCGCGAAAGGCTCCTTCGTGGCGGCCGGGTCTCCGGCCGTCGCGGGTCGTGACGGACAATGGTTGCGCCGCGCCGCACCGGCGCGGGGCACAGCGCCCATCTTCTCACCCCCGGCAGGACGGACCGACCGTGACCTTCGCACCCCGCCCCGACGACGGCGCCCCCGTGGACTGGGACGCCGAGGAGGAGGCGGCCGAGCGCGCCGACGGGTGGTCGCGCCCGCGCACCGACCCGGCCGTGCGCCGGCGCTGGTGGACGATCGGCGTCGTCGCGGTCGTCCTCATGTCGGCCCTCGCCGTATGGTTCGGGATCTCCGCGACGGCGGGCCGGGTGCACTGGGTGGACACCGGCTACCAGGTCGTCTCCGACCGGCAGGTCGACGTCCGCTTCGACCTGCGCCGCGACCCGTCGCGCGCCGTCGACTGCGAGCTGGAGGCGCAGGACTTCTCGCACACGGTCGTGGGGCGGACCACGGTGACGGTCCCGCCGTCGGACTCCTCCCCCAGCCGGCACGTGATGAGCGTCGAGACGGCCACCGGGGCCATCACCGGCTACGTGTCCGAGTGCTGGTACGCCGACGAGGTGCAGCAGCGCTGAGGTCTGCGGCGCGCCGTGGGCAGCGGCGGCGCGCCATGGGCAGCGGCGGCGCGCCTCGCCCGGCCGGCGTGTCGCGCACGAGCACAAGGTGTCCTGCGGCGTGTCGGTCGCCCTGGCCACCGACACGCCGCGGTGCACCCTGCCCTTGTGCACGACACGCCGGGGCGGCAGCGCGGCATGGCGGCAGGGGTACGGCGACGGCGGGACGGCGAGGGTCGCACGGCGCGAGGCCGCGTACGGCGAGAGGCGCCGCCCGGACTGCGTCGGGCGACGCCTCCTACCAGCCGTTGCGCCGGGCGGCGCCTCTGTACCGGGCTGCGCCTCTGCGCGAGGCAGCGCCTCGGTCGTGGGTCGGCCGGGCTCAGGCCTTGTAGGGCTTGGCCTTGACGACCTTGACCTCGACCTGCTTGCCGTTCGGGGCCTCGTAGCTCACCGTCTGGCCCGGGCTGGCGCCCATCAGGGCGGTGCCCAGGGGCGACTTCTCGCTGTAGACGTCGAGGTCGTCGTCGTCGCCGATGATCTCGCGGGAGCCCAGCAGGAAGGTCTCGGTCTCGCCGAACATCTGCACGGTCACGACCATGCCGGGCTCGACCACGCCGTCGTCGGCGGGGCTGGTGCCCACGATGGCGTTCTGGAGCAGGTGCTGGAGCTGGCGGATGCGGGCCTCCATCTTGCCCTGCTCCTCCTTGGCGGCGTGGTAGCCGCCGTTCTCCTTCAGGTCACCCTCCTCGCGGGCGGCCTCGATCCGCCGCGAGATGTCCGCGCGGCCCTCGCCGGTGAGCTGGGCCAGCTCGGCGCTCAGGCGATCGAAGGCCTCCTGCGTCAGGTAGCTCGCGTCCTTGGCGGTCTCGGTCACGTCCTCACTCCTCTTGTCGTGCGTCGGTCGGTCAGCCCGATCGGCACCGTCCAAACACAAGGTCCGGGCACCAAATCGCCCGGACCGTGGTTAAGACCACCATCCTAGTCGGGATCGGCGCCCGAGTCGAGGCGCTCAGGCGCGGTCGACGGTGTAGCCCCGGTCGACCAGGGCCTGGACGACCTCGGCGGAGTGCTCGTGGCCGCGCGTCTCGAGGGTGAGGGAGATCGCGACCTCGCTCACGCCGAGCCCGGGCACGCGACGGTGGTGCTGGATCTCCAGCACGTTGCACCCCTGCTCGGCGAGCAGGGTCAGCGCGCCGGCCAGGTTGCCGGGGGTGTCCGGCACGCGCACCTGCAGCTGCAGGTAGCGGCCCGCCACGGTCAGGCCCTGCCGGATGACCCGCAGCAGCAGGAGCGGGTCGATGTTGCCGCCGGAGAGGACCGCGACGACCGGTCCCTCGTAGCGCTCCGCCGCCTGCTGGCCCAGCTCCATCAGGTGGGCGGTGGCGGCGGCGCCCGCCGGCTCGACGACCAGCTTGGCCCGCTCGACGAGGTAGACGAGGGCACGGGCGATCGCCGCCTCGCTGACCGTCTCCATGCCCTCGACCAGCTCGGCGACCAGCTCGAAGGGCAGGTCGCCGGGGCGCCCGACGGCGATGCCGTCGGCCATCGTGCTCATCCTCCCCACCGGCACCGGGTGGCCCGCGGCGAGCGAGCCCGGCCACGCCGCCGCCTGCTCGGCCTGCACGCCGACCACGCGCACGTCTGGCCGCGAGGCCTTGACCGCGGCAGCGATCCCGGCCAGCAGCCCGCCGCCGCCGGTGGAGACGACGATCGTGCGCACGTCGGGGACCTGCTCGAGGATCTCCAGCCCACAGGTCCCCTGCCCGGCGACGATGTCGCGGTGGTCGAAGGGCGGGATGAAGACCGCGCCCTGCTCGGCCTCGTGCTGGCGGGCCACCTCGATGCAGTCGTCGAGGGTCTCGCCGGTCTGCACGACCGTGGCGCCGTAGCCGCGCGTCGCGGCCAGCTTGGGCATGGACGCCCCGGTGGGCATGTAGACGGTGGCCTCGATGCCGAGCAGCCGCGCCGCCAGGGCCACGCCCTGGGCGTGGTTGCCCGCGCTCGCGGCCACCACGCCGCGGCGGCGCTCCTCCTCGGTGAGCCGCGACATCCGGGTGTAGGCGCCGCGGATCTTGAAGGAGCCGGCGCGCTGGAGGTTCTCGCACTTGAGGTGGACGGCCAGCCCCGTGCGGTCGCTCAGCGCCTGGCTGAACTCCATCGGGGTGGGCGAGATGACGTCGGCGATCACCTCGCGGGCGGCCAGCACGTCGTCGAGGGTCACGGTCTGGGGCGTCGGCACCCTCACACCGTAGCGCCGTCGACCACCTGCCGGGCGACGGCCCGGGCCAGGTCGGGCCGCACCGGGGCCAGCAGGCCCGCCGCGAAGAGCAGGTATGCGGTGTCCACGCGCGTGCGCGCCGCCGCCGGGGGGCGCCACCCGCCGCCGTGGTCGGCGAGCACCGCCCACAGCACGCGCCGGGCACCGGACGGCTCGGCGTGCCGCAGGACGCCACCGGAGCCGAGCAGCAGCCGGACGTCCTTGAGCGGGCGCGGCGCCTC
>QEUR01000308.1 GCA_003577095.1 Acidobacteriota bacterium | reverse complement strand
GCGACGTCTCCCCCGGTCGGGTCGTCCCCGACAGCACCCTCGTCGACCTCGCCAGCCGGATGCCGCGCCACCCCTCCGCCCTGGCGCCCGAGCGGCCCGACCGGTCCCGCTCGCGCCAGCGCCGGGCCGAGCAGGGGCTGCAGCGCTACCAGCGCACCTGGCTCGGGGCGGTCCGCCGCGCCGCCGAGATGCCCGAGGACGAGCTGCCCGCGCCGACGCCGCGCGGTGACGGCCCCCCGCCTGCGAGGGCGTGGGCCGACCGCGACCCGGTCGCGGCCGAGCGGCTGACGGCGGTCCGTGCCGAGCTGGCCGCCCTCTCCGAGCGGGTCGACGTGCCGGTGGAGAACCTGATGACCCCCGACCTGGTCCGCCGCGTCCTCTGGCGGCCGCCCGCCACCGTCGACGCGGCGAGCGTCGACGCGGCGTTCGCCGACCTCGGGGCCCGCCCCTGGCAGCGCGAGCTGGTGACCCCGCTGGTGGTGGCGGCCCTCGAGGAGCACCGCTGAGCCATCCCACCTGCGGGTCCGCGGCCACCAGCCGCTCATGAGGCTTATCTCATATATGTGATGTACAGTGGTGGACCATGACTGAGAGCTACCTCTCGCGCATCGGCGGACTCATCCGCGACGCCCGCCGCCACAAGGACCTCACCCAGGCCGAGCTGGCCGAGCTGCTCGGCACCAGCCAGAGCGCCGTGGCCCGCATCGAGCAGGGCAAGCAGAACCTCTCGCTGGAGATGATCGCCCGGATCGGCGAGAAGCTCGACTCCGAGATCGTGCAGGTCTCCTCCGGCGTCCCCCAGAACCTGCGCATCGAGGGCGGCGTGAAGCTGTCCGGCGAGATCGACGTGCGCACCTCCAAGAACGCCGCCGTCGCGCTGCTGTGCGCCTCCCTGCTCAACAAGGGCCGCACCACGCTGCGCAACCTGGCCCGCATCGAGGAGGTCAACCGGATCACCGAGGTGCTGACCTCCATCGGCTTCAAGATCCGCTGGCTGCCGGACTCCTCCGACCTGGAGATCACGCCGCCGGAGCGGATCGACCTGGCCTCCATGGACGAGACCGCGGCCCGCCGCACCCGCACGATCATCATGTTCCTCGGTCCCCTGCTGCACGAGTTCAACTCCTTCGAGCTGCCGTACGCCGGGGGCTGCGACCTAGGCACCCGCACCGTCGAGCCGCACATGATCGCGCTGCGCCACTTCGGCCTCGACGTCACCGCGACCACCGGCTCCTACCACGCCTCGGTCGACCCGGCCAAGCGCCCGACCCGCGCCATCGTGCTCACCGAGCGCGGCGACACCGTCACCGAGAACGTCCTGCTCGCCGCCGCCCGCCACCCCGGCACCACGGTCATCCGCAACGCCTCGTCCAACTACATGGTCCAGGACCTGTGCGTCTTCCTCCGCAAGCTCGGGGTCACGATCGAGGGCCTGGGCACCACCACGCTCACCGTGACCGGCGTGGAGGAGATCGACATGGACATCGACTACTCCCCCTCCGAGGACCCGATCGAGGCGATGAGCCTGCTGGCCGCCGCGGTCGTGACCGGCAGCGAGATCACCATCCGCCGGGTCCCGATCGAGTTCATGGAGATCGAGCTCGCGGTCCTGGACACGATGGGCTTCGAGTGCGAGCTGTCCGACGAGTACGTCTCGGCCAACGAGCACACCCGCCTGGTCGACCTCAGGACCGTCCCGGGTCCGCTCCGGGCGCCCCTGGACAAGATCCACCCGCTGCCCTTCCCCGGCCTCAACATCGACAACCTGCCGTTCTTCGCGATCATCGCCGCCTGCGCGCACGGCTCGACGCTCATCCACGACTGGGTCTACGAGAACCGCGCGATCTACCTCACCGAGCTCACCACCCTCGGCGCCAAGGTCCACCTGATGGACCCGCACCGGGTGATGATCGAGGGCCCGACCCGCTGGCGCGCCGGCGAGATCATGTGCCCGCCCGCCCTCCGCCCGGGCGTGGTCATCCTGCTGGCGATGCTCGCCGCGCCGGGCACCTCGGTGCTGCGCAACGTCTACGTGATCAACCGCGGCTACGAGGACCTGGCCTCCCGGCTCAACGGGCTGGGCGCCAACATCCAGACCTTCCGCGACATCTAGGGGCGGCTTGAGCGTCGTCTGGGACGAGCACGGGGGCGCCACCGTGCTGCGCGACGGCCACCAGCAGTCCTACGTCGACCCCGACGACCCGCTGCTGCTGGTCTTCGAGTACGTCCAGCACCTCGCCCTCGTGCTGCAGGCGCTGCGTCCCGACCCCGCGCCGCTGGCGGTCACCCACGTCGGGGGCGCCGGTATGACGTTCGCCCGGTGGGTGCACCGCGTCCACCCCGGCTCCCCGCAGATCGTCCTCGAGCCGGACGTCGCGCTGACCGAACTCGTGCGGCGCGAGATCCCGCTGCCGCGCGGCCACCGCGTGCGGGTGCGGCCGCTCTCCGGCCAGGAGGGCGTCGCGGGCCTGCGGGACGGCTCGGCGGACGTGGTCGTGGTCGACGCCTTCGACGGCGGCCGCGTCCCCGGCGAGCTGGCCGGTGCCGCCTGGGCGCGCGAGCTGGCCAGGGTGCTCGCCCCCGACGGCCTCGTGCTGGCCAACGTGGCCGACGACCCGGGACTGCGGTGGGTGGCCCGCTACTGCGCGACCCTGGGGCAGGAGCTGGAGCACGTCGGGCAGATGGTGCTGCGCGAGGTCGCCTCCGGGAGGCGCTTCGGCAACGTCGTGGTGGTCGGCTCCCGGCGGCCGCTCGACGACGTCGCCCTGACCCGTGCCGCGGCGAGGGCGCCCTTCCCCAGCCTGTGGCGCGACGCCCGGCTCACCCGCAGGGCCGGCGCCGGTGCCCGGCCGTTCGGCGAGCTCGGCGAACCCTCCCCGGAGCCGCCCGAGCCCGGCACGCTCCGGCTGCGCTGACGCGCGCTCCGTCGCTGCCGGCCGGTGCGGCACCGAGCACTA
>QEUR01000307.1 GCA_003577095.1 Acidobacteriota bacterium | reverse complement strand
GGGCACATGGCCGCCGACGTCGTCGCGCTCGGCGCGGCGCTGGCCGCCACCCGTATCGCCACCCGGCCGGACGCGACCGGGCGGCGCACCTACGGGTCCTACCGGGCCGAGGTCTTCGCCTCCGGGCTGACCGTGCTGCTCATGCTCGGCGCGGCGGCCTACGTCACGGTCGAGGGGGTGCGCCGGCTCGGCGCAGAGCCGCAGGTGGCCAGCGGCGCGATGGTGCTGGTCGGCGGCGTCGGCCTGGTCGTCAACGTGGTCGCGCTCCTGCTGCTGCGCGGCGGCGCCGCCGAGAGCCTCAACGTCAAGGGCGCCTACCTCGAGGTCGTCGCCGACACCGTCGGCTCGGTCGGCGTCCTCGTCGCCGGCGTGCTCGTCGCGCGCACCGGCCAGGCCTGGTGGGACACCGCGGTCGCCCTGGCGATCGCGCTCTTCGTGCTCGTCCGGGCGCTCCTCCTCGCGCGCGAGGTGCTGGCCGTCCTCGGCCAGCACGCCCCGCCCGGCGTCGACCCGGCAGACGTGGAGGTCGCGCTCGCGGGGGTCCCGGGCGTCCGGGGCGTCCACGACCTGCACCTGTGGGTGCTGACCTCGGGCATGAACGTCGCCACCGCGCACCTGGTGACCGCCCCGGAGGCCCGCACGCAGGAGGTGCTCGAGGGGGCCCGGCAGGTCATGCGGCGCAGCTTCGACATCGAGCACGCGACCCTGCAGGTGGAGTCGGACCCGACCGGCTGCCACGAGATGTCCTGGTAGCCGACCACGACCCCCGGGCGGGACCACGCTCCCCGGGCTAGCCTGGCGAGGGACCGCAAGCGCACCCCATACCCCCAGGAGGCGTCGTGCCCACCGTCGCGGAGAACATCGTCAGCCAGCTGTGGACGCAGGGGGTGCGCCGCGTCTACGGCATCCCGGGCGACTCGCTTAACGGGCTGACCGACGCGCTGCGCGCCGACGGGCGGATCGAGTGGGTGCTCACCCGGCACGAGGAGAGCGCCGCCTTCGCCGCGACGGCCGAGGCGGAGATGACCGGCGAGGTCGCCGTCTGCGTCGGCTCCTGCGGGCCGGGCAACCTGCACCTCATCAACGGCCTCTACGACGCCAACCGCTCCCGCGTGCCGGTGCTGGCGATCGCCGCGCACATCCCGACCGAGGAGATCGGCTCGGCCTACTTCCAGGAGACGCACCCGGTCGAGGTGTTCCGGGACTGCTCGGTGTATGCCGAACAGCTCACGTCGCCCTCCCAGCTGCCGTGGATGGTCGACATCGCGCTGCGCGAGGCGGTCGAGAAGCGCGGCGTGGCGGTGCTCGTCGTCTCCGGCGACGTGGCGCTGGCCGAGGCGGAGCCGGTCGAGCCCGCGCGCGTGCCGCGGACGCAGCCGCGCGTCCTGCCGTCGGAGGAGGAGCTGGAGGAGGCGGTCTCGGTCCTCGCCGGGTCGCGCAGGGTGACGATCCTGGCCGGCTCGGGCAGCGCCGACGCCCACGACGAGGTGGTGGCGCTCGCGGACCGGCTCGCCGCGCCGGTGGTCCACACGCTGCGCAGCAAGGAGCACCTCGAGCACGACAACCCCTTCGACGTGGGCCTGACCGGGCTGCTGGGGTTCGCCTCGGGCTACCGGGCGATGATGGAGGCGGACGTGCTGCTGATGCTCGGCACGGACTTCCCCTACCGGCAGTTCTACCCGCAGGACGCGACGGTCATCCAGGTCGACCTGCGCGGCGAGCACATCGGCCGCCGCACCCGGGTCGACCTGCCGATCGTGGGGACGGTGCGGGACACCGCGGCCGCGCTGCTGGAGCGGCTGCCCCGCCAGGAGCGGCGAAAGCACCTGGAGGACTCGCTCAAGCACTACCGCAGGACCCGGGAGAAGCTCGACGAGCTGGCCACGCCGTCGCGGCGCAAGGAGCCGATCCACCCGCAGTACCTCGCCAGGCTGGTCGACCGGGTCGCCGCCGAGGACGCCGTCTTCACCGCGGACGTCGGCTCGCCGGTGGTCTGGGCGGCGCGCTACCTGACGATGAACGGCCGGCGCCGGCTCATCGGGTCCTTCAACCACGGGTCGATGGCCAACGCCCTCATGCACGCGCTGGGCGCGCAGGCCGTCGACCGGTCGCGGCAGGTCGTCTCGCTGTCCGGGGACGGCGGTCTGGCGATGATGCTCGGCGAGCTGCTCACCGCCGTCCAGAACGACCTGCCCGTCAAGGTCGTCGTGCTCAACAACTCCTCGCTGAACTTCGTCGAGCTGGAGATGAAGGCGGCCGGCTACGTCAACTACGGCACCGGCCTGGACAACCCGGACTTCGGCGCGGTCGCCGAGGCGATGGGGCTCAAGGGGCTGCGCGTGGAGCGCTCGGCCGACCTGGAGGGCGCGCTGCGCGAGGCCTTCGCGCACGAGGGACCGGCCCTGGTCGACGTGGTCACCGACCGGCAGGAGATGTCGATGCCGCCGGCGGTCAAGCTGGAGCAGGCCAAGGGTTTCGCGCTCTTCGCGATCCGCACGGTCCTGTCGGGGCGCGGCGACGAGCTGCTCGACCTGGCGCGGACCAACTGGCGCCAGCTGTTCTAGTCGTCGACCCCGAGCGGCATGTCGCCGGGTGCGGCCAGGCTGAGCACCGCCCGGGCGATGAGCGGGTCGGCGTGCAGCCGGTCCTCGGCGGCCTGCAGCCGGCCCTGGAGCACCGACTCCCGGTCGTCCGCGACCAGGTCGACCGCGGCGATGACGAAGATCCGGGAGGGCCCGACGTACTCCATGTGCGCGAACGTCACGCGCTCGATCTCCGGGTCGTCCAGGAGGGCCGCGAGCACCCGCCGACGGGTCAACGGCGCCGCGACCTGCCCCACGAGGAACTGGCCGTTGCGCACGATGAGCAGGACCGCGACGACGCCGAGCAGGAGGCCGACCAGGATCGAGCCGACCGCGTCCCAGACCGCGTCCCCGGTGACCTCGTGCAGCACCAGGCCGCCGGCGGCCA
>QEUR01000306.1 GCA_003577095.1 Acidobacteriota bacterium | reverse complement strand
CGGCGGTGACCTGCCGCCGCTCCTCGGCCTGCCGGTGGCCACCAAGGAGAAGCACGCCCTCGCCGGCCGCACCCTCTCCCAGGGCCTGGTCGCCTGCCGTGACGACGTCGCGGCAGCGGACCACCCGGTCGTGGACGCGCTGCGCCGCTCCGGAGCGATCATCCACGCGCGGACCACCTCGCCGGAGTTCAGCTGCGCCACGGTCACGCACAGCCGGCTGTGGGGTGTGACCCGCAACCCGTGGAACCCCGACTGCTCGCCCGGCGGGTCGTCCGGGGGCGCGGGAGCCGCCCTGGCCGCGGGCATGACGCCGCTGGCGACGGCGTCGGACATCGCCGGTTCCACCCGGATCCCGGCCGCCTTCACCGGGACGGTCGGGTTCAAGGCGCCCTACGGCCGCATCCCCGGGCAGCCGCCGCTCTCCGCGGACCACTACCGCGGCGACGGCCCGATGGGGCGCAGCGTGGCCGACGTGGCCCTGCTGACCAACGCGCTCGCCGGCCGCCACCCCGCGGACCACACCTCGTTGTGGCCCACCACCCGCGTCGGGGCCCGGCCCGCCGACCCCGAGGCGCTGCGGGTCGCCCTCTGCGTGCGGCTGGGCGACTATCCCGTGACCCGGGTCGTCGAGGACAGCACCCGGGCGGTGGCGCAGGCCCTCGAGGCGGCCGGTGCCCTCGTCGAGGAGATCGAGCTGCCGTGGAGCAGCGCGGACATCACCGAGACCGCCTTCGCCCACTTCGGACACCTCCTCGGACCGGCGATGGAGGTGGCGACCCGGGGCCACGAGCACCTCGAGAGCTACACCCGGCGGTTCATCGCCGACGCGGCCGCGGCGGCGCGGCGGACCAGCTTCCTGGACGGCATCGCCGCCGAGACGAGGCACCAGGGCCAGCTCGCCGAGGCGATGGCGCCCTACGACGTCCTGCTGTGCCCGACGTCCACCACCCCGACCCTGACGGCCAGCGGCGACTACCTGGACGGCATCACCGTCGACGGGCAGCACCTGCCCCACTACTGGCAGTCCCACCTGACCCTGCCCTTCAACCTGGCGAACCGGTGCCCGGTGCTGGCTGTGCCCAGCGGCATGTCGGACAGCGGCGTCCCCACCGGCGTCCAGATCGTCGGGCACCCCTACGAGGACCAGAGCGTCTTCGCCGTCGGCGCGCTCGTCGAGGAGCTGCGGCCGTGGTCGCAGCGCTTCGCGCAGGTGACGGACGCGATCACCTCGTGGAGCGGGAGCGGGGCCGGATGAGGCGGCCGAGGCGCCGCTGACGACAGCGGTGAGCCCACCCCATACCTTCTCGGAGCACCTCCCCCGCCGCGCCGTCCGCCGGTAGTGTGCTGACGGACACGGAGGTAGACATGCGCAGCTCCGAAGATGCCGGTGTGCTCGCCGGAGGCGACGACCTGCAGCTGGCCGGTCACCCGCTCACCGTCCGGGACGTGCTGGAGCTGGAGCAGGTGCAGCTCGGCCGGCCCGAGGTGCTCGCGGGGCACGACCGGCTCGACCTGCCCGTGCGGTGGGTCCACGTCGCGGAGTCGCGGACCGCAGCCCGGTTCCTCGAGGGCGGCGAGGTCGTCCTGACCACCGGGGCGCACTGGCCCGAGGGCAGCGAGCTCGCCGCGCACGTGGCCGGCGTGCTGCAGGCCGGCGCGGTCGCGGTCTTCCTCGAGCTCGGCACCCGCTTCCACGCCGTCCCCGACCCAGCGGTCAGGGTCTGCCAGGAGCTGGGCGTCCCGCTCGTGGCCCTGCACGAGCAGGTGCAGTTCGTGGCCGTGACCGAGTCCGCGCACCGGCGCCTGGTGGCGTCCCGGATCGCCGAGCTCGAGGCCCGCGACCGGATCCAGGCCCTGTTCACCGACCTCAACGAGGTCGGTGCCGCCCCGTCGAGGGTGGTCTCAGAGGTGGCCAGGGTGCTGGCCGGCCCGGTGGTCCTCGAGGACGCCGCCCACCGGGTCGTGAGCTGCGCCCCCCACGGGCGCTCCGAGCCCGAGGTGCTCGAGCAGTGGAGCCGACGCTCCCGCGTCCTGGTCGGACGGGGACGGACCCGGGTGGTCGACGTGGCAGCACGCGGCCGGCGGTGGGGACGGATGATCGCCCTGGACGTCGAGACGTCGGTGGCGCCCTCCCTCGTCGACCTCACGCTGACCCAGGCGTCCCTCACGCTGGCGCTCGGCGTCGTCGAGAGCGCCGCCGACGGCCGCAACGCCTGGGACGCCGCCCGCCACCAGCGCCTGCTGCGGATGCTGCTCGACCGGGACCTCACGTCGACCGGCCACGCGCTGGCCGCCCTGGAGGCCGCCGGGCTCGTGGCCGAGGGCCGGCCGCTGGTCGCGCTCGCCTGGACGGTCCCGCGCGACGAGGTCACCGGCAGGTGGCCCCGCCCCGACGACGTGCGCGAGACCGCGAGCAGGGTCGCCGCCCAGCTGCGGACGGGCCTGCTGTGCACCGACGAGCCGTCGGTGGGCGGGGGCTACCTGGCGCTGGTCAGCCTCGACCCCGCCGGCGCCGGGAGGCCGGAGGACCGGGTCGGCTCCTTCGCCGCACAGCTCCAGGCGCACCTGCCCCTCACCGACCTGGTCGTCGGCGGCGTGTCCATGCCGGACCACGACGTCGCCGACCTGCTGCTGGCGCTGGCCCGGGCCCGCAGCCTGGTCGAGCAGGGCCGGGGCGGCGGCGGGCCGCTCCCCCGCCCGGGCCCCACGGAGCTGGACCTGCTCCTCGGGCACATCCCCTCGGTCGTCCTCCAGTCCTTCGTGGAGCGCACGATCGGGCCGGTCCTCACCTACGACGCCCGGCACGGGAGCGACCTGCTCACCGTCCTGGAGCGCTACCTGGAGCACCCCGGCAACAAGACGGTCGCCGCCCGCGAGGCGCACCTGTCCCGCAGCGTCTTCTACCAGCGCCTCGAGCTGCTCACCTCCCAGCTGGGGCACGACCTGGACAGCGGCAGCACCCTGGCGGCGCACG
>QEUR01000014.1 GCA_003577095.1 Acidobacteriota bacterium | reverse complement strand
CTAGTTGAGCTGCAGGCTGTCGGCGAAGGAGAGCGCCTCCCCCTGGTCGTGGGTGACCAGCACCGCGGTCGCGCCGGCCGCGCGCAGGGCGCGGGCGGTGGCCTCGCGGGTCGAGGTCCGCAGCGCGGTGTCGAGGGAGGAGAACGGCTCGTCAAGGAGCACCAGCCCGGGGTGCGGGGCCAGCGCCCTGGCGAGGGCCACCCGCTGCTGCTGGCCGCCGGAGAGCTGGTCCGGGCGCCGGCGCGCGACGTCGGGCGAGAGCTCGACCAGCTCCAGCAGCTCGGCGACCCGCTCGCGGTGGTGGTGGTCGCGCCGCCCCAGCGGCGGGCGCGGCAGGCCGAAGGCGATGTTGCCGGCGACGGACAGGTGCGGGAAGAGCCCGCCGTCCTGGCGGACGTAGCCGATGCCGCGCCGCTCCGGCGGGACGAAGGCGTGGTCGTCGGCCACCACGCGCCCGCCGATCGTCACCGAGCCCGCGGACGGCCGGAGGAAGCCGGCGATCACCCGGAGCAGCGTCGTCTTGCCCGACCCGGAGCCGCCGAGGACCGCGGTCGTGGTGCCGGCCCGCACGGTGAGGTCGACGTCGTGCAGCACCTCGTGGCCGCCGTAGCCGGCGCGGACGCCGCGCACCAGCACCTCGCCCACCGGCGCCACCTCCGTCCGTGCACTCGTCGTCCGCTCCGTCCGTTCCTCGGGCAGCGTCGCCACCATTGTCAGCCCTCCTTCGTGATCTGCCGCCGGAGCACCACCGTCAGGGGCACCGACAGCGCGATCATCGTCGCGGCGTACGGCGCCGCGGCCGTGTAGTCCAGCTCGTCGGCCGCCCCCCAGAAGGCCAGCGCGAGCGTCTCGACGCCGGTGGGCGCGAGCAGCAGGGTCGCGGTCAGCTCGGTCGTGATCGCCAGCGCGACGAGCACGAAGCCGCCCAGCACGGAGGGGGCCGCCAGGGGCAGCACCACCCGGGTCAGCACCGAGGCACCGCGCGCGCCGAGGGCCCGCGCGGCCTCGGAGAGCTCCGGCGGGGCGGCGGCCAGGCCGGCGCGCAGCGAGACCATCGCCCGCGGGATGAACAGGATCGCGTAGGCGAGGACCAGCAGCAGCGCGGTCTGGTAGATCACCGGGGCCACGTCGACGGCCACCCCGATCAGGGCCAGCGCGACGACCACTCCGGGCAGCGCGCTGGCCAGGAAGGTCGAGCGCTCCAGCAGGACCGCCAGCGGCCCGTGCCGGCGGGCGAGCAGCAGCGCGCCGGGCAGGGCGAGGACGACGGCGAGCAGGCCACCGGCGAGCGCCAGCCCGAGCGTGGAGAGGGTCACCGGCCCGAGGTTGCTCACGTCGACGCCGCGCTGGCTCTGCCCGGCGAGCAGCCAGCGCAGGACCATGACGACCGGGACGGCGACCGCAAGCGCGGTGATCCCGCCCAGGAAGGCGAGCGCCGGGACCCGCCAGCGGCCCAGCGGCAGCGCGGCCGCCCGCCGTCCCGCGCCGGGACCGACGCGGGCCACCCGGCGGCGGCCGCGGGCGGCCACCTCCAGGGCGAGGACGACCAGGCACAGGCCGACGAGCACCGACGCCAGCAGCGAGCCGGCGGTGTCGCTGAAGCCCACGGCATACTGCTGCAGGATCGCGGTCGTGAAGGTCTGGTAGCGCATCATCTCCAGCACGCCGTACTCGGCCAGCAGGTGCAGGGCGACCAGCAGCGCTCCCCCGCTGACCGCCGGCCGCAGCCGCGGCAGCACGGTGCGCACCGCCGCCTGCAGCGGGCCCAGCCCCAGCGAGCGGGCCGCCTCCTCGTCGCCGCCGTCGAGCGCCCGCAGCAGCGAGGCGACCGGCAGGAAGACGAACGGGAAGTAGGCCAGCGTGGTCACCAGGACCGCGCCGCCGAGGCCGACCAGCTGCGGCTGCCAGGAGATCCAGGCGTAGCTGCTGACGAACGCCGGGACGGCCAGCGGCGCCAGCATGAGCGTGCGCCACGCCCCCGCGAGGGGCAGGTCGGTGCGCTCGACCACCCAGGCGGCGAGGACGCCGATGACGATCGTCGCGGGCACGGTGAGGACGAGCAGCCAGCCGGTGTGGGCCAGCAGCTCGCCCACCCGCGGCCGCAGCAGGTAGTCCAGCGCCGGCCCCCAGCCGTCGACGCCGCCGCGCACGACGACCAGCACGACGGGCAGCAGGGTGAGCGCGGCCACGAGCGCCGCGAGGACCCCGAGGGCCGGGGAGCGCTGGGCCCCGCCCGCGGTCCGGCGCACCCGCGCGGGCGCGAGGTCAGAGGATGCCGGCATCCGTCATCATCGCGATGACCTCGTCCGAGTCCAGGGCCGAGGGGTCCACGACCGGCGCGTCCAGGCTGTCCAGCGGCGGGAGCGCCGGGTCGGCGGCGACGCCCTCGGCGACGGGGTACTCCATCGAGCCGCTGCTGACCAGCACCTCCTGGCCCTCCCCGCTGGTGAGGTAGGCGAGGAACCGCTGGGCCTCCTCCGACCTGTCGCTGGTGGCGAGCACGCCACCCGCGGACAGCGAGACGAAGGCGCCGGGGTCCTGGTGGCCGAAGTAGTGCAGCTTCGTGCTGCCGCTGCCCTCCTTGTTGCCGGCCTGGTCGCGGTACCAGTAGTAGTGGTACATGATCCCGACCGGGACCTCGCCGGCGTTGACGGCCTTCATCGTGGCGATGTTGTTCTGGTAGATCTCCGCGCCGTCCTTGAGCCCCTTCAGCCAGGCGGCGGTCTCCTGCTCGCCGCGGTCGACGAGCATGCCGGCGACGATCGCCTGGAAGTCGGCACCTCCGGGCGCGCACCCCCAGCGACCGGCCCACGCGGCGTCCTGCAGGTCCATCATCGAGGCCGGCAGCTCGGCCTCGGTGATCTGTCCGGTGTTGTAGACGAGGACGGTGGAGCGCGCGGCGATGCCGGTCCACATCCCGCTCGACGGCGCCCGCCCCTCGCCGACCTGGTCGAGGGTCGCCGGGTCCACCGGCGCGAGCATCCCCGCGCGCTCCACGACCGTCATCGCCGGGGAGTTCTCGGTGAGGAAGACGTCGGCCGGCGAGGCGTTTCCCTCCTGCACGATCATGTGCCCCATCGAGGAGTCCGTGCCGGAGCGCACCTGGGTCCTGATCCCGGTCGCGTCGGTGAACGCCTTGGCCCACGCCTCGGTGACGTTCTGGTGCTGGCTGGAGTAGATCTGCAGCGCCTCCGGGTCCGGGACGTACTTCTCGTCGCGGCTGCAGGCGCTGACCACGACCGGGCTGGCGAGCAGCGCGGCGAGCAGCGTGCGACGGCTCAGGGTGGGGGTCACGCGGTGGTCCTCTCGGGGCGGGTTTCGAGGGCACTGGTATGGGGTGGCACCAGTCGGTCGGTGAGCCGCCGCAGCGGTCGCTCGGTCAGGCGCCAGAGCGCGACGCCGACCGCCAGGGCGGCGAGCGTCTTCAGGGGCGGGGTGGGGACGAGGTCGAGGACCTGGAACTGGACGAGGTAGACGACCAGGCTGGCCGCGGCCAGGGTCGCGACGACCGGCACCAGCCGGGACGGGACCCGCACCGTGGGCAGCAGGGCGAGGGCGAGGACGCCGGCGAGGATGGTGGCGTTGCGGACCGGGTCGTCGGGGAAGAACCAGGCGATGCCGAGGACCATCGCGCCGAGCGTCCAGCGGCGGCGTGCGGCCGTGCGCGCGGTGGCCAGCGCGAGGCCGACGGCGAAGAGCCAGAAGACGGTCGGCATCATGCCGCGCAGGACGCCGTCGGCAAGGGTGAGGATGACGAAGCGGGGCACCAGCCCGGCGACGACCAGCGCGAAGGCGACCGGCCAGGGGTCGGCGCGCCAGCGCCGGGAGACGGCCGGGACGGAGAGCACGAGGGTGGTGACCAGGACGCAGGCGACGAGCGAGTCGATGAACCACAGCTCGTTGTGCTTGCCGTAGGAGATGTCGTCCACGCGCCAGTTGGCCATGAGCACGTTGTCCCAGCCGTAGCGGCCGTAGCTCAGGCCGACCAGCGCGACGACCATGGTGGGGACGGCGACGCCGACCAGGAGCCGGCCGCTGCCGCGCCAGCGGCCACCGGCCGTCACGGCGGACAGCCCGAAGAGCGCCGCGTTGTAGCCGGCCACCACCAGGAGGGTGTGCGCGCCGCCGAGGAGCCGGAAGAGCCCGGCGTGCGTGCCGCAGATCATCACCACGGCCAGCGCGCGGAGCACCACGGAGGTCTCGAGCCGGACCGGGGCGCCGAGCCAGCGGGCCAGCCGGCCGGACGGCGCCGCCCCGGACCCGGCGGCGTCGCCGCGCCCGACGGCGTCGTGCACGAGGTCCTCCAGGGCCCGGTGGTGCCAGTCGGCGGGCAGCGGGCCGAGCAGCGCGGTGAGCCGGGTCGAGGCCTGCACGTGGGAGAGCGAGTCACCGCCCTGCGCGACGAAGGAGCGGGACAGGTCGACCCCGTCGCGGCCGAGCACGTCGCCCAGGGCCGCCCCGACGCGCACCTCCAGGCTGGGGGCGTCCAGCTGCTGGCGGGCGTCCGCGCACTCCTCGGGGGCGCTGCCGCGGACGAGCACGTCGCAGCCGGCCCGGTCGACCTTGCCGTTGGTCAGGCGCGCGAGCGGCAGGACCGCGACGCGGACGTGACCGACGCCCAGGCCGGACGCGTGCGCGGCGGTGCGGCGCGCCATACCGGACAGCTCGGTGGCGGGGGTGCCGGCCACCGGCTCGACGGCCACCCGCAGGCCCTCGTCGTCGCCGGTGACGCAGGCCACGAGGCCCTCGCGCTCGAGCGCCGCCTCGACGCGCGCGAGGTCGATGCGCAGGCCGAGGACCTTGACGAAGCCGGAGCGGCGCCCGACGACCCGCAGCACGCCGTCGTCGTCGACGCGCCCCAGGTCGCCGGTGCGCAGCTCGGTGAGCATGGGACCGAGGGCGAGCTCGTCCGGGTGCTCGGCGTAGCCCATCATCACGCCCGGCCCGCGGACGACGACCTCGCCGGTCCCCGCGTCGGCGTCCGCCTCGGGCACGCTCCGGTCCAGCACGACGGTGCTGCCCGGGACCGGGCGGCCGACCGCGTCCGGGGCGGTGAGCGCGGCGGCGGGCTCGTGGACGGCGATGCGCGCGGTGGCCTCGGTCTGGCCGTACATGACCGACAGGCCCCAGCCGTGCTCGGCGCCGAGGCGGGCGGTGCGCTCGACCCGGTCGGGGGCGAGGCGGCCGCCGGCCTGGGTGAGGAGGCGCAGGCTCGGGTGGGGGCGTTCCAGGACGCCGGTGGTCTCCATGAGCTCGACCATGTGCGGCACGACCGCGATGTCCGTGACGCCGCGGCCGTCGACGACGGACCAGAACTCCTCGTCGAGCACCGACGCGGTGGTGAGGGCGACCGAGGCTCCCACCGTCAGGTGGGAGTGGAGGACGGACAGTCCGTAGCAGTAGTGCAGCGGCAGGCTCGTCACGCCGCGGTCGGAGGCGGTGAGGCCGAGGGCGCCGGCGATGGCGCTCGCGTTGGAGGTGACGTTGCGGTGGCTGAGGCGGACCAGCTTGGGCGACCCGGTGCTTCCGGAGGTGGACAGCAGGAGGGCCAGGTCCGGGTGGACCAGGTGGCGGGGCGCGGGGGTGGGGGTCGCGGGAGCGAAGGTGCCGGCCGGTGTCAGCGCGAGGTCGACCGGCCAGGCGGCGGTGACCGGCGCCGCAGCGGCGGGCTCGCAGCTGGTGACCAGCGCCGCGTGGCCCGCCTCGAGGACGGCGAGGTAGCCGACGACCGCCTCGACGGTCGGGGCCAGCGGCACGTGCACGAGCATCCGCCCGGCGGTGGCGTCGGGGAGGGTGCCCGCGACCTCGTCGACCCGACGGCGCAGGGTGCCGTGGTCGACGACGGTGCCGTCCGCGGCGACCAGAGCCGGGGCGGCCGGGTCCACCTGGCCCGCGACGGGCAGCGGCGATCTCCGGACGCCCGTCGGGGCGACCGGGCGCGGCTCTGCGGCAAGCGCGACGGGAGACACGAATGCTTAGGCTAGCCTCACTGAATATCGTGAGCCAAACGAGAGGTATTTGAACCCGTGGTCGCCGGCCCCGACGTGCACCTGTGGTGGGCCGACCTCACCGCCGCCGACGCGGCGCTGGAGGCGACGCTGCCGCCGTCCGAGCGCGCCCGGCTGGAGGGGCTGGACGGCGCCGCTCGGGCCCGCCGGATGGTGGGCGCGGCGCTGCTGCGGCAGGCGGTGCGGGCGCACCGGGGCGAGGAGGCAGAGGTCGCCGTCGACCGCACCTGCGAGGAGTGCGGGGCCCAGCACGGCCGACCCGTGGTCGCGGGCGGCCCGCACGTCTCCGTCGCGCACGCCGGGGTGCTGGTCGTGGTGGCCACCTGCGGGACCGCGCCGGTGGGCGTCGACGTGGAGCGGGTCTCGCGGTTCTCCGGGGAGCAGGAGCCCGCCGCCGCGGCCGCGGCGTGGGTCGCGCACGAGGCGCGCCTCAAGGCCGGCGAGGGGGACGGCGTCGCGTCAGGGAGTGACGCGCCCGAGCCGCCCGTGCTCAGCCTCGAGCCGCCGCTGCCCGGGTATGCGGCCGCGCTCCGCGTCGCCGCGGCGGGCCCGTCGGGGGTCCGCCTGGTGGTCCACCGCTGAACCGACGCGCGCAGCCCGTCAGCGGACCCGCACCGGCTCCTCCTCCGGGCGGACCGTGTCCACCAGCAGCGCGGTCGACAGCTCGGAGGCTGCCTGGCGCACCTGGGCCAGGTCCACCGCGGCGTGCCGCTCGGCGACGGTCGGCTCGATGGCGGTGAGCACCTCCTCGCGGGCGCGCTCGGCGGCGCGCACGGCGAGCTCCTGGCGCAGCGCCTCGCTGAGCAGCCCGCCGTCGAGGCCAGCCCGACGACCCAGCTCCACGGCATACCGCTCGGCGGCGGCGACCTCCTGCTCGTCGTCGCTGGTGAGCATCAGCGCCGCACGCTGGAGGATCCGGCGGCCCTTCTCGAGGTCGCCGTCGCCGAGCTCGGTGACGGCGCGCGCGAGCAGGGGCCGGTCGGGCCGTGCGGCGCTGCGCGCGAGCATGGCCAGCTGGATGCCGAGGACCCGCTCGCGGGTGCGGGCGCCCACGTCGCCCTGCCGCAGCCCGGGCACGTAGTCCTCCGTCGGGGCGCTCTGGGCCATCGTGTCGAGGTACTCGCGCTGGGCCTCGTCGGTGGTGTGCACGGTCTCGCGCAGCGGGATGGACCGGATCGCCAGGGTGGCGAAGAAGACGACGGCCATGATCGGCAGCCCGAGCATGAAGGTGGTGTGCAGCTGGTCGGCCAGGCCCGAGCGGATCGCCTCCAGGACCTCCGGCGGCAGGCCGGCCGTGGCCGACGGGTCGAGCGCGGCGCCGGCGTCGAGGTGGTCGAGGCTGCCGCCCGCCTGCTCGCGGATGTCCGGCGGCAGGTGCCCGGCGATCGCGCCGGCCAGCCCGTTGGTCATCACGCCGCCGAAGATCGCCACGCCCACGGTGTTGCCGACGTTGCGGAAGAACTGCAGGGCGGCGGTGGCGACGCCGAGGTCGGCGCGGGCGACGGCGTTCTGGACCACGAGGGTGTACTGCTGCATCGCCATGCCCAGGCCCGTGCCCATGACGGCGATGGCCGCGGTGAGCTGCCACTCGGAGGAGTGGACGCCCAGCCGGGTCAGCATCCACAGGCCGACGCCGAGCACGACGGTGCCCAGGAGCATGAACTCCTTGTAGCGTCCCGTCTTGGTGATCAGGAAGCCGGTGATGATGCCGAAGACGATCAGGCCCAGCATCATCGGCATCAGGATCAGGCCGGAGGCGGTGGCGTCGACGCCGAGGACGCCCTGCGCGAAGACGGGGACGTAGATGATCGCGGCGAACATCACCATCGCGAGCGCGAAGGCCGCGACGTTGGACCAGGTGAAGATGCTGTTGCGGAAGAGGCGCAGCGGCAGCAGTGGGTTCTCGGCGCGCAGCTCGACCCAGGCGAAGAGCGCCAGCAGCACACCGCCCGCGACGAGCAGTCCGACGATCATCGCCGAGCCCCACGGGTAGGTGGTGCCGCCCCACGAGGTCGCCAGCAGGATCGCGACGAGCGCCGGGACGAGGGTGACGATGCCGAGCACGTCGATCCGGCCCCGGCTGGGGGTGTGCTCCAGGTGCAGGAACCGCGCGATGACGAAGACGGCGACGACGCCGACCGGCAGCGCCGCGAAGAACAGCCAGCGCCAGCCCCAGTGGTCGGTGATCCAGCCGCCGGCGATCGGCCCGGCGACCGAGGTGACGCCGAAGACGGCACCCATCAGGCCCTGGTACTTGCCGCGCTGCCGGGCGGGGATGATGTCGCCGATGATCGTCTGCGACAGCGGCATCAGCGTGCCCATGCCGAGGCCCTGCACGGCGCGGCCGGCCACGAGCGTCCAGAAGTTGGGGGCGAGCCCGGAGATGACCGAGCCGATCATGAAGACGACGAGGCCGCCGAGGTAGAACTCGCGGCGGCCGAACATGTCGGAGAGCTTGCCGACGACCGGGACCACGATGGCCGAGACGAGCATCGCGGCGGTCGCGACCCAGCTGTAGTGCGCCATCCCGCCCAGCTCGGCGACGATGCGCGGCATCGCCGGCCCGACGATGGTCTGGCTGATCGAGGCCACGAACATCCCGAGCATGAGGCCGACGAAGACGCGGCGGTGCTCGGGGGTCATCCGGTATGGAGTGGCGCCGGTCGGCGCCGTGGTGGTGGTGCTCACGTGGTGGGGGTCCTTCGGGCTTCGAGGGTGTCGCTGAGCTTGCCGAGCAGCCGGGCGAGGTGGTCCTTGTCGGACTCGTCCCAGCCGGCGAGGGCGTCGGTGACCAGGGCGACCCGACGGGCGCGCTCGGCGCGGAGGGCCTGCTCGCCGGTGGCGCTGAGGCGCAGGCGGTGGGCGCGGCGGTCGTCGGGGTCGACGGCCTTCTCGACCAGGCCCCGCTCGACGAGCGAGGCGACGCGGCGGCTCATCGTCGAGGGGTCCAGCCCCTCGGCGTGGGCGAGGTCGCTGGGGCGGCAGGGGCCGTCGCCCTCGACGAAGCCGGCGAGCCGGGCGAGGGTCAGGTAGTCGGCCCTGGGGAGGTCGGCCACGCGCTCGTTGACGGCGCGGCCCATGGCGGCGAAGGCGCGCGCCAGCTGCTCAGACAGTTGCATGATGCAAGCAATAATACCAGCGGCTGCAGGGTGCTCCCGACCACGGCGATGAGTTCGGCGGGCGCGCGGGGTCGGACCAGCCATGACGCACCACGAGATGATCTTCGTCAACCTGCCCGTCGCGGACCTGGCCCGCAGCCGGGCGTTCTTCGGCGCGCTCGGCTATGCCTTCGACGAGGACTTCTGCGACGGCGACGCGCTGTGCCTGCGGGTGGGGCCGGCCATCTACGCGATGCTGCTGCGCGAGGAGCTGTTCGCCCGCTTCCACGACGGGAGGACCGCCGACGGCGCCTGCGTGGAGACCCTGCTGTGCGTCTCGGCGCCCTCGCGGGAGTCGGTGGACGCGCTCGTCGACCGCGCCGTGCTCGCCGGCGGGCGGGAGGTGCGCAGCGAGGACCACGGCTTCATGTACGGCCGGTCCTACGCCGACCCCGACGGCCACGTCTGGGAGGTCATGTGGATGGATCCCGGCACCGCGAGGGGTGGACCGGTGTCGGTCCAGGATGAGACCGTGGAGGTCGGCGCCGGCACCGGCCGGGCGGAGGGAGAGCGATGACCACGACCCAGGGTCCTGCCACCGGCGCGGCGACGGACGCCGCGTTCGAGGAGCTGACCACGCCGCTGCGCCGCGAGCTGCTCGCCCACTGCTACCGGATGCTCGGCTCGGCGGGCGAGGCCGAGGACATGGTCCAGGAGACCTACCTGCGGGCGTGGAAGGCCTTCCACTCCTTCGAGGGCCGCTCCTCGGTCCGCACCTGGATGTACACGATCGCCACCAACACCTGCCTCACGGCGCTGAAGCGCCAGGGCCGGCGGCCGCTGCCCAGCGGGCTCGGGCAGCCCCCGGGCGACCCGCGTGTGCCGGTCGTGGAGGACCGTTCCCGCGACTGGCTCGAGCCGCTACCGGACCGCCTCGTGTGGGGCGAGGCCGCGCCCGACCCGGCCGAGGCGGCGGTCGCCAGCGAGGGCGTGCAGCTGGCCGTGGTCGCGGCGCTGCAGGACCTGCCGCCCCGCCAGCGGGCCGCGCTCGTGCTGCGCGACGTGCTCCAGATGTCGGCCGCCGAGACCGCCGAGGCGCTCGGGTGCACGGTGGCCGCCGCCAACTCCGCGCTCCAGCGCGCCCGGGCCACGATCGGCGACGGCGCCAGCCGCGCGGGTCGGCGCGTCGGCGAGCTCTCCGAGCAGGAGCGGGACGTCTTCGCGCGCTTCTGCGCCGCCTTCGAGCGGTATGACGTGCCCGACGTCGTCGGTCTGATGGCCGACCAGGCCTCCTGGCAGATGCCGCCCTTCGACCGCTACTACCTGGGCCGCGAGGCGATCGCCGCGCTCATCGGCACGCAGTGCCCCGCCAGCGGGCCGCGCGACCTGCTCATGCTGCCGACCGTGTCCAACGGGCAGCCGGCGGCCGGCATGTACCTGCGCGGCGAGGACGGCGTGCACCGGCCCTTCCAGCTGGTCGTGGTCGACATCGTCGACGGCGTCGTCACGGCGGTCGTCGGCTTCTTCTCGGCCGAGGCGTTCGCGCAGGCGGGGCTGCCCGCGGAGGTGCACGACTGATCCGCCGCCGGACCGTGCTGCGGGCCGGGCTGCTCGCCCTCGCGGGCGCGGCCGCAGGGCCCTCGCTGGTCGCCTGCTCCTCGGGGCCGGAGGACCAGGCGCCCGTGCTCGAGGGCCACGTGGCGACCGACCGCATGGGCGGGGCCCGGCCGCCGTGGAGTCTGGCGCTGCCCGAGGACGCCGCGGCCACCGTGGTGGCGCTGCACGGCCACGGCGGGAGCCTGCGGACCTGGTTCGACCCACCGCTCGCCCCGACCCTGGCGCACCAGCTGGGCCTGGCCGTCGCGGCGGTCGACGGGGGCGACACCTACTGGCACGACCGCGCCGACGGCACGGACGCCGGGACGATGGTCCTCGAGGACCTGCTGCCGGCGCTCGAGCAGGCGGGCGCCCCGGTGGGCAGGGTGGGGTTCACCGGGTTCTCGATGGGTGGCTACGGCGCGCTGCTGCTGGCCAGCCGGCTGCCGCCCGAGCGCGTCCTGGGCGTGGCGGCCGTGAGCGCCGCGCTGTTCCTCTCACCGGAGGAGGCGGCCGCCGGGGCCTTCGACGACGCGGCCGACTTCGAGCAGCACGACGTCTTCGAGCGGGTCCGGGCGCTGCGGCGCCTGCCGGTCTGGCTCGCCTGCGGCGCCGACGACGAGTTCCGCGAGGCCAACGAGGAGCTGGCCGGCAAGCTGCCGGACGCGGTCACCCGGTTCGACGAGGGCCGGCACGACCGCGCCTACCTCGAGGCGCACTGGCCGGCCGGGATGCAGTTCCTCGCCGACGCGGCCGGACCTCGCCGCACCTAGGCCACCCACGGCAGTGGGACGTGCGCGCCATACCGTCCGGGCGCGTGCGAGTCACGTGGGTGGCACGTGGCGGCGCAGGGCGGCGGGTTCGAGGACGACCACCCGGCCGCGCGCGAGGCGGACCGTGCCCTGCTCGGCGAGCCGCTGCAGGATCTTGTTGACCGAGGGACGGGTGCCGCCGACGAACTCGGCCAGCGTCTCCTGGGTGAGCGGGATGGTGACCTCGCCCGTGGCGGCCGTCCCGTCCGCGTAGACGTCGGCGAGCCGGGCCAGCTGGCGGTAGACCCGGCGGTCGAGGCTGTCGAAGAGCAGCTCGAGCAGCCGCCCGGAGAGCTCCTCGACGCGGCGGGCCAGGGCGGCGACGACCACCGCCTCGACCTCCGGGTGCCGGCGCCGCACGTCGTGGAAGGCCACCGCCGGCACGGACCAGGTCTCGGCCGGCTCCAGCGCGAGCACCGTCGCGGTCCGCGCACCCTGCCGGCCCCCGAACAGCGACAGCTCGCCGAAGTGGTCGCCCGGGACGACCAGGTTGAGCATCGCCGACTCCCCGCCCGGGGTGGTCACCCGCACCCCGAGCCGGCCGCTGCGCACCAGGTGCAGGCTGTCGGTCGGGTCGCCCTCGTGCACGACGACCTCGCCCCTGCCGAAGGACCGGCGCCGGGCGGACGACAGCAGCGCCGCCCGGGCCTCCTCCGGCAGACCCGCCAGCAGCGAGAACTCCATCGGCACAGTGTGTCAGCACCTCGACCCTCGCTGTGTCATCGCGCCGACAGACGCCGCCGCCGGAGGTGGGCACTCTGGAGCTGTCGCCGGACCCACGCCGGCACAGACCCAGGACGGAGCAGGAACCATGGACGCACACACCGGCACCACGATCACCCGGACCGCGCAGGCCGGGGCCTCCCAGCACGGCGGCCCCTCCACCGCCGGCCTGCCCCGCACCGGGCCCACCGCCTGGTCGCGCGGGGCGACCGGCCTGCGGATCCCCCGCCACCGCGCCGGTGCCTGCGGGGTGCACCAGTGGATCCAGACGGGCGACCTGAGGTGAGCCCCGTCGACGCGCCGGACGACGCGCCCGGGACCGAGGAGCGCCCGGCAAAGGCCGGCGGGCTCGGGCTGCTGCTCGTGGTGGCCCGCAACCGCAACCTGCGCCGCGTCCAGCTCGCGTTCGTGGGCTCCGCCATCGGGGACGGGGCCTACGCGACCGCCATCGGCCTGTGGGCCTGGCACGTCGGCGGGGCCACCGCGGTCGGCGTCTGGTTCGGGATCCGGCTGGCGCTCATGGCGCTGACCGCACCGTTCACCGCGGCCCTGTCCGACCGGTTCCCCAGACGCACGGTCATGCTGACCCTCGACGTGCTCCGGGCCGTCCTGGTCAGCGTCACCGCGGTCCTCATCGCGACGGGCATGCCCGCCGCGATCATCTTCGTCACCGCCACCATCACCTCGCTGGCCGGACCGCCGTTCGCGATCGCCCAGCGCACGCTGCTGCCTCGCCTGGCCCGCGGGCCCGAGGAGCTGGCCGCGGCCAACGGCACCGCCTCCACGATCGAGTCGCTCTCGGTCTTCGTCGGCCCGGCGCTCGGCGCGCTGCTGCTCACCACGACCTCCGTGCCCGTGGTGCTCGCCGTCGACGTGGCGACCTTCGTGTGGTCGATGGTGCTGATCCTCGGGGTCCGACCGCCGCAGCGCGCCGTCGTCGAGCCGGACGACGAGGACGACGAGGAGGACGTGAGCTTCGTCCGCGGCGCGGTCGAGGGTTTCCGGGTGATCTTCGGCGACTCGCGCCTGCGCGCCCTGTCCGTCGCGATCTGCGCCCAGACGGTCGTCGCCGGCGCCAGCGGCGTCTTCGTCATCGTGCTCGCCGACGAGCTGCTGCCGATGGGCGCCGACGGCTACGGCTACCTCGACGCGCTGTTCGGGATCGGCGCCCTGGCCGGCGGCCTGCTCGCCATCTCCCGCTCGGCCCGGGGCCGCCTGGGCACCGACCTGCTGCTGGGCGTCCTGCTGTGGTCGCTGCCGCTGGCGCTGGTATGGGCCGTGCCCAACCTCGGCGTCGTGGTGATCGCCATGCTGCTGCTCGGGCTCGGCAACCCCCTGGTGGACGTCAACTTCGACACCCTCGTCCAGCGGCTCAGCTCCGACGACGTCATGGCCCGGGTCTTCGGGGCCTTCGACTCGCTGCTGGTCGCCGCCATGGCCCTCGGCGCGCTGCTCATGCCGCTGCTGCTGCACCTGGTTGGCCTGCGCTGGAGCCTGCTCCTGATCGGCATCGGCATGGGCCTGGTCGTGCTCGGCGTGGCCCGCCCGCTGCGCCGCCTCGACCGCGGCGAGCACCGGCCCGAGAACCTCGACGTCTGGACCCAGGTCGACATCCTGGCCCCGTTGCCCCCGGCGACGGTCGAGGCGCTGGCCGACGAGGCCGTCCCGCAGCGCTACGCCGCCGGAGAGGTCGTCGTGCGGCAGGGCGACGTGTCGGACCTGTTCTTCGTCATCGTGTCCGGCTCGGTCCAGGCCAGCGTGGACGGGCGGGTCGTGCGCGAGCTCGGTCCCGGCGACTACTTCGGCGAGATCGGCCTGCTGCACGACGTGCCCCGGACAGCGACGGTCACCGCGACGTCGGACACGCTCGTCGAGGGCGTCGACCGCAGCGGCTTCCTCACCGCGGTGCAGGGCCACCGGGGAGCAAACCGCGCGGCGGAGAGGGTCGTGCGCACCCGCCTGGCCGCCTGAACCGGGCGGCCGTCGGCACCCGGCACATCCTGCTCCGCCAGGGTGCCGGCGGCTGCCCCGCGGGCTCAGGCGCTCCGGCCGCCCACCGACGCGATGCCCAGCCAGGTGTGCCGGTTGCCGGCCCAGCACCAGCCGAGCTTGGGGGCGTCCTTGTTGTCGCGGCCGTCCCGGCCGGTGCCGTTGCTGATCCACAGGGCTGGCACGCGGGAGTCGAGGCGCCCCGGGCGCGACCCCGGCTTGCGCGAGCCGGTCGTCATGAAGCACCAGTTGCGCTCCACCACCTCCGGCACCTGCAGCGCCCAGCAGACGCCCTCGGACGCGGTCATCAGGTCCCGGCCGCGGGCCCGCACCTGCGGGTCGACCTCGTCGGGGCTCTGGTCCGCGTACTCGTCCCCGCGCTCGGGGTCGCGCACGGCATACAGGTCGGCGTCGGGCACCTCGACCCCGGGAGCGGGGACGAACTGCGCCAGGTCGGTCAGGTCCTCGACGACGAACCCCGGCCTGCCGCCCAGCCGCAGCAGCGGCACGAGGTCGGCGACCGGTATGCGGCGCGGGTGCACAACGAGCAGGTCACCGTCGAGGTCGTCGGGCAGCGGCGGCAGGTCGAGGCCGAGGCTCAGCAGGTGGGCGTGCTGGTCGGCGAGCGGCGGAAGGACGGGGAGGCTGGTGGCGGTCGGGGCGGCGTCGGTCACGGAGCTCCTCGGGGGTGCGGGGGTGGTCCAGGGGAACGTCCCCGCCGCGACCCGGCATTCCCTGGCCCTCGGCGAACCGTCGTGGCTCAGGACCGCCCGGGGCCCTCCCTGGCGCTCGAGCTGCGCGGCGCATGCCGTCCCGTGGAAGAGCGTCCCGCGGGAGTGCGGCGGGGCGCAGCACTCCCACGGGACGCTCCTGCGCGGGGGGTCCTCAGGAGCGCTCGTCGGCGAGGTGCACGACACGCTCGTCCCAGTCGATCCGCGCGACCCGCTCCATCGGCAGGTATGTCGTGTCCCGGTGGATCCGGTGCACCAGCGCGGCGAGGACCGCGGGGCCCTGGTCCTCGGAGCGTTCGTAGCCCATCAGCGAGCCGGGGCGGCCCACCCGGCCGACCACCAGGCCCACGGCATGCACCCGGCCGGACGAGAGCTCGCCGGCGGGCGCCATCCGCACGTCGAGGACGTGCCCCAGGGCGTCCCCGTCCGCGCCGGTCACCGACGACTCCAGCAGGTCGCCGAGGCGGTGGCGGCTGTCCCCGGTGTGCTCCTCCTCGCCGGGCGCGAGCTGCACGATGCCGTCGCGCTCACGGTCCAGGCGGACCTCCTGGACGAGCTCGGCGACGCGCTCGATGCCGATCCGCCCCGGCGTCGTGCGGTCCGCGCGGGTCACGCCGAGACGGCGCCACCACTCCAGCCACCACGGACCCTGGCGCGGGCCGGTGCGCGGGAGCCAGGCGGGGACGCCGACGAGGATCCCGGTCACCCGCAGCTCGTCGTCGGCCTCGGTCAGCTCCACGTCGTCGACCTTGCCGGCCAGCCTGCCCTCGGAGTCGACGAGCTGGCGGTCCAGCAGCTGGAGCGCGGCGTCCAGGCAGCCGTCCGGGCGGACGAGCGGGTCCTCGTGGCTCACGGCGTGCTCACCTGCCCATCCCGGTGATGATCATCAGCGGGATCGCGGCGAGGGACACCACGATGATGATGACCAGGTAGATCGTGCCCATGACGTTGGCGAACCGTCCGTTGACGTAGTCGCCGAGGTAGTCGCGGTCGTTGGCGACCACGAGGATCGGCAGGTAGGTCAGCGGCAGCGCGAGCGCCGAGAAGACCACGGACGCCTCGGTGACCATGACGGGGTCGACGGTCGTCATCAGCACCGCCGTCGCGGCGATGATCGAGGTCCCGACGATGACGTGGAAGGTGGTGGCCTCGCCGGCGCGGACGTACTTGCCCCACTGGAAGCCGAAGTACTGCGCCACGCTGTAGCCGATCGACAGGCCGGTCTCGCAGGCCGCGCCGAAGGTCGCCGCGACGAAGCCCAGGATCACGACGGACAGCCCGATCTTGCCCAGGGCCACGGCGACGGGCAGCGCGACCTGCCCCAGCGAGTCCACGGTGACGCCGGCGGGCATGAGCACCACCGCCGCGCTGCCGGCGATCGCCAGGGAGAGCAGCCCGCCGAGCGGGAAGCCGACGAGCACGTTGGCGCGCATGACGCCGATGTCCTCCGGGCTCCACTTCTCCTCGACGCCGCCGGAGGAGAAGAAGAACACCTCGTAGGGGGTCATCGCGGCGCCGAAGAGGGCCACGGCGTAGAAGGCGAAGGTGGTCCAGGACTCCCCCTCCGGCTTGCGCGCCATCACGGCGTCCCGGCCGAGCTCGGCCCAGTCCGGGCCCAGCTGCCACAGGGCCACCGCGAAGACCACGAGCGCCAGCCCCAGCAGGCCCACGACGTTCTCCATCGCCGAGAACTTGGCCCGCCACAGCACCAGCCAGAGCAGCACCGCGACGAACGGCGCGACGAGGAGGTAGTGCACGGAGCTCAGCAGCTGCAGCGCCAGGGCCACGCCGCCGATCTCGGCGACGAGGGTCAGGAAGGTGACCGCCATCGAGGCGAGCAGGTTGAGCAGGCCGACGCGGGGGCCGAGCCGCTCCCGGACCAGGTCGAAGGTCGCCCGCCCGGAGACGGCGGCGATCCGCCCGGACATCTCGGAGTACACGCAGATGCCGATCACGCCGACCACGACCACCCACGCCAGTGACAGGCCGAAGCGCGAGCCCACGACCGCGTTGGTGACCAGGTCGCCGATGTCGACGAAGCCGCCGATGGCGGTGAGGATGCCGAGCGCGACCGCGAGGTACTTCTTCACCCTCCCGCCCCCCGCAGCGGCTCGGCCGCGGCGTCGAGCGCCTCGCCGACCTCCAGCAGACGGCTCTGGAGGGCGGCGTACTCGTCCTCGGCGCCGGTGGCCAGCGCGATCCGGGCGTCGACGAGCACGGCCCCCGCCTCGTGGAGCAGCTCGGCGATCTCGCGGAAGTCGTCCGCCCGGCCGGGCGCCGGCTGCCGGTGCAGGTAGCCCTGGGTCGCCCCCGAGGCCGAGCTCTCCGCGTCCTGGGCCATGACCAGCCCGGCGCGGCCAACGAGGTGGCCGGCCCGCTCCTCGTGCAGCGTGATCCGGCTGCTCGCGACGCTGCCGGCGACGTCGTCGAGCACCTGCGCCGAGGACTTCTCCCACGCCTGCTCGTCCGGCGGCGTGGACGTGCCGCAGCCGGCGAGGACGAGGACCGCGAGCGCCGCGGCGAGTGGTCGTGCGTGCATGACGGCTCGAAGGTTACGCCCGCGGCGGCGTTTCCTCCTGTCGACGCGTCCCCGCGCCGTGCCTAGCGTGACCGGCATGGACCTGCTCGCGCGCTACCGCGGCACTGGCGCCGACCTGCCCTTCCACGACCCGGCGCGCTCGCACCCGGGGGTGGCGATGGAGGGCTACTTCTGGCGGGTCACCGACCCGGCCGCGGGCCGCGCCCTCATCGCGCTCGTGGGCGTCAACCAGGGCCCGTCGGGACCGTGGGCGACGGTGGGGCTGGCCTCCTCCGAGGGCTTCCTGGAGACCGCCGCGCTGCCGGGCGCCGAGGCGGCGCCGCGCGGGCTCGGGGCCCGGGGAGGCAGGAGCACCTCCGGCGGCTGGGCGATCGAGGGCACGGCGCACCGGCTCACCGTCGACCTGGGCCCGCGTGCCCGCCTCGACCTCGCGCTCGAGCCGGAGCACCGGTGGCCGCGGCGGCACCTGGGCGGGTCGAGCGTGTTCCAGGTCGTCCCGCGGCTCAACCAGTACTGGCACCCGTGGCTGCTCGGCGGCCGCGCCACCGGCACCGCGGTCCTCGGCGACCGCTCGTGGCACCTGGACGGGGCGCAGGTCTACGGCGAGAAGAACTGGGGCGCCGAGGGCTTCCCGGACGCGTGGTGGTGGGGGCAGGCCCACGGGTTCGCCGAGCCGGGCGCGTGCGTCGCCTTCGCGGGGGGCCAGGTGGCCGCACGACCGCTGGGTATGCCGTTGCGCACCGAGGTCACCGCGCTCGTCGTCCGCCTGCCGTCCGGTCGGGTCCTGCGCCTCGGCGACCCGGGCCTGACGCCCGTCGCGGCCCGCGTGGAGGACGACGCGTGGGCGCTGCGCGGGGTGGACCGTCCCGGCGGGTGGCGGGTGGAGGTCGACGGGGGCGCGCCGCTCGCGGCCGCGCACGTCCTGCCCGTGCCGCTCCCCTCGCAGGGCCGCAACACCCCCGGCGACCTGGAGCACCTGGCCGGCACGCTCGAGGTGCGCGTCGCGCGCCGGGGGCGGGAGGTGTGGCGGGGCACGTCATACCTCGCCGGTCTGGAGCACGGCGGGCTCGCGCGTGCGGAGGCCGAGCTGGCGCGCAGGGGCGGCGACCCCTCGCCGCAGGTCTGACGGGGGTGTCAGCGCCGGCGCGTGGTCCAGCGCCAGCCGCGCGGCGGCTTGCCGGCGTCGGGGCCCGCCTCGCGCACCTTGATGTCGCCGATGAGCAGGTAGCCCTTGAGCACCAGGCGCGCGCCGGTCCGGGGCGTCGCCGGGTCGACGTCGCTGGACTGCTTGACGTCGCCGATCAGCGCACCACCCTCGACCGACACCTCGGTGCCCGGCGGGACGACGACGCTCACGTCGCCGATCAGCGACCAGCACTCGATCTCGAGGGTCTCCCCGGGCTGCAGCACCTCGCGCAGGTCGAGCCGGACGTCGCCGATCACCGACAGCGCGGTCGTGCGACGGGCCGCCGGCCAGCGACCGGTGCGGACGACGTCGCCGATGAGGGCGACGAAGGGGTCGGACTTCTCCCGGCGCGCGGGAGGCGGTGCGGACGAGCCGCCGTAGGCGGGCAGCGGCGCAGCGCTCTGGCCGGGCACGACCTCGGGCAGCCCCTGACCCGGCACGTTCGGGTCCGGCAGCGGGGGTGGTGCCCCGAACACGTCCGGGGCGTCACCGATCTCGCTGGGGCCGCGCCACTGCTCGCGGGGCCCGCCCTCTCCCCCGCCGTCGTAGGTCATGACCCCACCGTAACGCGGCCGCCCTCGGGCGCGTCAGCGGCGCGACCTACGCTGCGCACATGGAGTTTCGCTACCTCGGCAACAGCGGTCTGAAGATCTCGGAGATCACCTACGGCAACTGGCTCACGCACGGCAGCCAGGTCGAGAACGAGGTGGCCCACCGCTGCGTGCGCGCCGCGCTCGACGCGGGCGTCTCGACCTTCGACACCGCCGACGCCTACGCCAACACCAAGGCCGAGTCGGTCCTGGGCGAGGCGCTCAAGGGCGAGCGTCGGGAGAGCCTGGAGATCTTCACCAAGGTCTACTGGCCCACCGGGCCGCGCGGGCACAACGACACCGGCTTGTCCCGCAAGCACGTCATGGAGTCGATCGACGGCTCGCTGCGGCGGCTGCAGACCGACTACGTCGACCTCTACCAGGCGCACCGCTACGACACCGAGACGCCGCTGGAGGAGACCATGCAGGCGTTCGCGGACATCGTCCGGGCCGGGAAGGCGCTCTACATCGGTGTCTCGGAGTGGACCGCCGACCAGATCCGCGAGGGGCACCGGCTGAGCAAGGAGCTCGGCTTCCAGCTGATCTCCTCCCAGCCGCAGTACTCGATGCTCTGGCGCGTCATCGAGCCCGAGGTCGTGCCCGCCTGCGAGGAGCTCGGCATCTCCCAGATCGTGTGGAGCCCGATGGCCCAGGGCGTGCTCTCCGGCAAGTACCTGCCCGGCCGGACCCCCACCGAGGGCCGGGCCGCGGACGAGAAGATGGGCGGCGGCATGGCCGGCTTCATGCGCGACGAGGTGCTCACCGCGGTGCAGGGCCTCAGGCCGCTGGCCGAGGAGGCCGGGCTGACGATGCCGCAGCTGGCCGTCGCGTGGGTGCTCCAGAACCCCAACGTCGCCGCCGCCCTCGTCGGCGCCTCCCGGCCCGAGCAGGTGCAGGACAACGTCAAGGCTGCGGGCGTCCGGCTCGAGGCCGACCTGATGGCCAGGATCGACGAGGTCCTCGGGGACGTCGTCGAGCGCGACCCGGGCAAGACCGCCGAGCGCGCGCCGCAGGGCCGGGTGGCCTGAGGCCCGGCCGTGGGCGCCTACCCCTTCGACCTGACCCAGGAGCAGCTGCGCGAGCGCCGTTCGGCCAAGTGGGGCCTGGTGCCGGCCGACGTGCTGCCGGCGTGGACGGCGGAGATGGACGTGCGCAGCGCGCCCGCGATCACGGACGCGCTGCGGCTGGCGGTGGACCGGTCCGACTTCGGCTACGCCGGCGACCCGCGCCCGGTGACGGAGGCCTTCGCCGGCTTCGCCCGGGACACCTGGGGCTGGGACCCGGCCGCCGGTCCTGGCCGGATGCGGCTGTTCCCCGACGTCGGGCACGGTGTCAGGGCGGTGCTCTCCGCGATGACGTCGCCCGGGGACCGGGTGGTCATCACCCCGCCGGTCTACCTGGCCTTCTACCCGTGGCTGGCGGGGCTGCGGCTCGAGCCGCTCGAGGTCCCGATGCTCGACGTCGCCTCCGGAGGCCGGCTCGACCTGGAGGGTATGGAGCGCGCGCTCGCCTCGGGCGCCCGCGTCGTCCTCCTCTGCCACCCCCACAACCCGCTCGGCCTGGTCTCTCCGCGCGAGGACCTGGAGGCGCTCGCGGACATGGCCGCGCGGCACGGCGCGGTCGTGGTCTCCGACGAGATCCACGCGCCGCTGGTGCACCCCGGAAGCCCGCGGCCCTTCGTGCCGTGGCTCGCCGTCTCCGACGCGGCCCGGGAGGTGGGGATCGCGGTGCACTCGCCCTCGAAGGCGTGGAACACCCCCGGCCTCAAGCTCGCGGTCGGCGTCACGGCCGCCCGCGACCGCTGGCCGGA
>QEUR01000305.1 GCA_003577095.1 Acidobacteriota bacterium | reverse complement strand
TGTGGTCTCGGGAGGCCGCCGCGACGGTGGCCGACACCGCGCGGCGGGTCGCGGTCGGGGCCGGCGCGGACGCCGACCGGCTCGCCGCGGCCGAGCTGGCGACCGTGGTGCGGCTCGCCTGCGTCTACGCCTTCCGGCCGACCTGGCGGGACCCGGTGCTGGGGTGGGCCGAGCGGCGGTGGGCCGAGCGGCGGTGGGGGACGCTCACCGGTCGAGGGATGCCGGGCACGGATGACTGATCCACCACACGGGTCAGACAGACGTCGGCGACCGGGGTCGGCACGCGCCGTCCCGGTCACGACCGCCCGGGACCACCCAGCCCGGCCTGGCCTCGTGCCGTGTGGTCGTCCTGGCCACCGGCACGCCGCGGCGCACCGTGTCCTTGTGCACGACACGCCGGGACGCGGCACGCAGGGGGAGGGGGAGGGACGCCGTCCGCGGACCCGTCACCAGCCAGATGAGAGAACTCTCATCCTCGTCTCATGGCCCTCTCCTGCCCGGACGTCATGCTGGGTGCCATGAAGATCATCGCCTCCGTCGCAGCCCTGGTCCTGATGGGCCTGCTGGCCGGCTGGCTCTGGCTGGACGCCACCGCCGACGTGCGCGGCGACACGGCCGGCGTGGCGATCTCCGGCTCGGTGGACCCTGCCGCACTGACCGGAGGGGTGCTCTCCCCGACCCCCTCCGACGACGACGCCACCACCGACGACGTCGCCATCACCGGCACCCCTGCCGCCACCGACGCTGCCGAGGACGGCCTCGCCGCCGGGGTCGTCTCGGTGCTGCGCGCCTCCGCGGGGGAGCTCGTGGACCGCGCCGAGGAGACCCGTGCCGCCGAGAAGAAGGCGATGGAGGAGGCGGAGGCGAAGGAGAAGGCGAAGCAAGAGGCGCAGGAGAAGGAGAACAAGCCCGTCGAGGTCCAGCCCGCCCCGGTCAACCCCGGCGGTTGGTGCGAGTGGGACGACGACGACGGCTGGGAGTGCGACGCCTACGACGACGACGAGCACGACGACGACTGGGACGACGACTGAGCCGGGCGCGCGGCATACCCTGACGGGGTGACCGCCCCGCTCGCCCGCCGCACCCTCCTGGTCGAGACCGTGCTGGTCCTGGGCGTCTCGCTGGGCGCGTCGGTGGTCTGGTCGGTCCTGTCCCTGTGGCGCAAGCTGACCGCCGAGACGCCGCTGGCCTCGCAGACCACCAGCATGAACACCAGCGTCACGCCGGACCGGCCCTGGCTCGACCTGACCTACCAGCTGGCCGGCATCGTCATCGCCCTGGTACCCGTCCTGCTCGCGCTGCACCTGCTGGGCCGCGAGGACGGGGGGACGCGGGGAGCCGGGCGGCTGATGGGCCTGGACCTGCGCCGCCCCCTGCGCGACCTCCTCCTCGGCCTCGGGCTGGCCGCCGTGATCGGGCTGCCCGGGCTCGGCTTCTACCTGCTGGCCCGCGAGCTCGGGATCAACACCACGGTCTCGGCGGCCAACCTCGCCGACGTCTGGTGGGCGGTGCCGGTGCTGGTCCTCGCCGCGGTCCAGAACGCGCTGCTGGAGGAGGTCATCATGATCGGCTACCTCTTCCGCCGGTGGACCCAGGCCGGCTGGGGCACGTGGACCGTGATCGTCACCTCGGCGCTGATCCGCGGCGGCTACCACCTCTACCAGGGCTTCGGCGGGTTCGTCGGCAACGTGGCGATGGGGCTGCTGCTCGGCTGGGTGTACACCCGCACGCGGAGGGTGATGCCGCTCGTGGTCGCGCACGCCACCCTCGACGTCGTCGCCTTCGTCGGGTATGCGGTGGTCGCCCCCCGCGTCGACTGGCTGTGACGGTCCACGAAGACCCTGTCGGGGCAAGCCGCTACCGTGCTGAACGTGCGTCGACGACGACGACACGGAGAGAGGAAGAGCAGATGAAGCGCAGCATCGGTACGACCGTCGCGGTCCTCGCCCTCACGGGGATGGGCCTGGGCACGGGGATCGGGGCGGCCTCCGCCGCCGAGTGGGACTCGGGCGTCCCGGGCCAGTCCGGCTCCCGGTACGACGCCGACGGCAACGGCTACCCGGACGCGGGCAGGGTGGTGACCGGCAACTACGTCGAGGTCCTCGCCTACGACGCGCAGGGCGGCACCTTCAGCTCCAACGACTTCGGCGAGGTCGGCGGCACCGTCGACTCGGTCGAGGACCTGGACCAGGCCACCCTGACGACCTGCACCTACCGGGTGCACTACCGCGGCTCGTTCGAGAACGACCGCTACCAGGACAGCGGCTGGATCTCCAACAACATCCTGTGCAAGGGCTACGAGCCCGGTGCCTACACCTATCTGATGGTGCACCAGAGCGATCCGCGCTACACGGGCGAGGGCACGCCCCTCTGGGGCGAGTGGGAGTACCACGTCAACGCCCAGAGCGGCGTCGGCAACGTGGAGAGGCACCTGCCCGAGGACTGACGGGCCGCCCTGCCGCGTCGACTGGCTCTGCGGCCCGTCCCCGTTAGGGTTGAGGCATGACCAACGTCGCAGTCGTGCACCACCCGGCCGAGTCCCGCTTCATCGCGATGAGCGGCGAGGACGTGGTCGGCCGCCTGGACTACCGGACGACGGGCGGCACCGTCGACCTCTACCGGACCGAGGTCGAGCCGGCCATGCGCCACCGCGGCATCGCGGGCCAGCTGGTCGAGGAGGCCTTGCGCGAGATCCGCGCCCAGAAGCTGCACGTGCGCCCGACCTGCCCCTTCGTGAGGGACTACATCGAGCAGCACGAGCAGCACCAGCCGCTGCTGGAGCCCTCGCTCGTCGCCGAGGACCAGAGCTCGTGACCGGGACGTCGGGCGCGCAGGGGCCCGAGGTCGTGCCGATCCGCGACGAGACGATCCGGCTCGGGCAGCTGCTCAAGCTGGGCAACCTCGTCCAGGACGGCGCGATGGCCCGCATGGTCATCGAGAACGGCGAGGTCACCGTCGACGGCGAGACCGTCCTGCGGCGGGGCACCCAGGTCCGGCCCGGCCAGGTCGCCCC
>QEUR01000304.1 GCA_003577095.1 Acidobacteriota bacterium | reverse complement strand
CGACCCCTCCGGCTGGGGCAGGAAGCGCTTGACCACGACCGAGGGCCCCCACGCCGACGGGCCGCGCAGGACCGGGTGCCGGTGGACCTGCGAGCGGACCGACCCGCCCAGGTCCGTCCCGGGCCCGAGCTCGGCCCCGCCCGGCAGCCGCGGTGCCGGCACCTGCGCCGTCGTCACCCGGTCAGCTCCCGGACGATCCCGGCCGCGGGACGCTCCTGGCAGGCCCGCCAGCCGACCCCGGCCCAGACGTGGGTCCACTGCACCTCGCCGGCCGCCGCCGCGGCCCGGCGGACCGGGCCGCTGACCTGGCCCACGACCGGGAACACGCTCGGCGCCAGCCCGCCCAGCTCGTCGACGAAGGCGTTGCGCAGCGCTCCGGCCACCCGCCCGGTGAAGGCCCTCGTCGTGACCCGCTCGGTCAGCGACGGGTCGCGCAGGGCGCGCCGGTAGGTCGGCGACGCCCCCGACTCGGCGGACAGCAGCAGCGCCGTCCCCACCTGGACTGCGACGGCGCCGGCGGCCAGGGCGCGGCGGACGTCGCCCGACGTGGTCACCCCGCCCGCCGCGACGAGCGGGAGCTCCCCGGCCGGCCCGGCACGGACCACCTCGAGCAGCCCGAGGTGGTAGACCACCTCGGGGTCGGCCGACGCGTCGTGCGTGCCGCGGTGGCCCCCGGCCTCCTGCCCCTGCAGGATGAGCACGTCCGCCCCTGCCGCGTGGGCCGCGAGCGCCTCGGCGCCCGAGGTGACCGTGACGTGCACCTCCGAGCCGGCCGCCCGCCAGCGCGCCACCGCGTCGGCGTCCGGCACGCCGAAGGTGCACGACACCACCGCGGGGGCGAAGGTCTCCACGAGCGCGACCTTGTCCTCCCAGTGGTCGGTGCTCCCCCACGACGGCGTCCCGGGATCGACCCCGAGCGCGGCGGCCCGCGGGAGGAGCGCCTCGCGGTACGCCGCGACCGCCGCCTCGTGCTCCTCGCGCCGCGGCCGGTCCGGGACGAAGAGGTTGACGCCGAACGGCCGGTCGGTCAGGTCCTGCACGTCGACGAGGTCGGCCGCCAGCTGCTCGGGCGTGCGGTACCCGGCGGGCAGCATCCCCAGGCCGCCGGCCTCGCTCACCGCGGCCACGAGCGGCGGGACGCTCACCCCGCCCGCCATGGGGGCCCCGACGACGGGTGCCTCGAGATTGTGCAGCAGGCTCACTCCATACCTCCTGGGTCGGTGCCGCGGTGGACGGCGAGGGCGCGGGCGTCGCTGAGGCTGGCCACCTGGTCGACGACCGCCCGCAGCGCGGCGGCGTCGTCGGCCGCGGCGTCGTAGGCCTCGCGGTGGACCGGGTCGAGGGCCCCCGGGTCGCGCCGGTAGTGCTCGAACAGGGCGGCGATGACCGCCCGCTCGGCGTCCATGACCGTGCGACGCTCCTCGCTGAGCATGACGAAGTGGGCGGCGACCGCCTTGAGCGCGGCGGCCTGGGCCCGGACCCCGTCGGGCACGACGAGGTCGGCGGAGTAGCGGCTGAGCACCCCGTCGCCGTAGCGCTCCCGGGTGGCCAGCTCGACGGTGTGCACGAAGTGGCCGATGAGGCGCGAGGTCATGTCCTTCAGCGCGGCGAGGTCGGCCCGCCCGCCGTCGTGGCGCCGCGGCACCCACCCGGTCCTGAGCACCTCCCGCAGGGCCTCGCGGAGGGCGTCCACCTCGAGGTCTTGGGCGTACCATTCGCGGGCGAGGGTCGCCACGACGGTCTGCACGTCGGTGGAGCGCAGCGCGGCCGGGTCGACGCGCCTCGAGGCGATGGCGTCCTCGACGTCGTGCACGCAGTAGGCGACGTCGTCGGACCAGTCCATGACCTGGGCCTCCAGGCAGCGCCGGTGCGGGCTCTGCGGCGGCGACCCCGCCCGCACCCAGGCGAAGACGTCCGCGTCGTCGGCGTAGACGCCGAACTTGCGGGAGGCGGGGTCGGGGCCGGCCCCGCGCGGCCAGGGGTACTTGGTCGCGGCGTCCAGGCTGGCCCGGGTGAGGTTGAGGCCGGCCGGGCGACCGTCCGGGTGGGAGCGCTTGGCCTCGAGCCGGGTCAGCACCCGCAGCGTCTGGGCGTTGCCCTCGAAGCCGCCGACGTCCGCGGCCAGCTCGTCCAGGGCGGCCTCGCCGTTGTGCCCGAAGGGTGGGTGGCCGATGTCGTGGGCCAGGCAGGCGGTGTCGACGACGTCGGCGTCGCAGCCGAGCGCGGCGCCGAACTCACGCCCGATCTGGGCGACCTCCAGGGAGTGGGTGAGCCGGTTGCGGACGAAGTCGTCGCTGGTGGGCCGCACCACCTGGGTGGTCGCCGCCAGCCGGCGCAGCGCCGCCGAGTGCAGCACCCGTGCCCGGTCGCGCGCGAAGTCGTGACGGTCGGAGCGCTTCTGGGCCGGGTCCTCGGCGACCCACCGCTCCCGGTCGGCGGCGGCGTAGCCGGCCACGTCGCCGTCGGTCGGGGTGCTCACCCTCGACAGGGTATGCGGTGCAGGGCGCGGGACGTGCGAGGCTGGGTGGGTGCGCATCACCGAGCTGTGGATCCATCCGGTCAAGTCGCTCGCTGGCGAGCAGGTCCAGCAGGTCGAGGTCGAGCCGTGGGGGCCGGCCGGGGACCGCCGCTGGGCGCTGGTCGACGAGGCCGGCGAGAAGGTGACCGCCCGCGAGGAGCCCGGCCTGCTCGGGCTGCGCGCCAGCCAGGTCGACGAGGACACCATCCGGATCCACGACCGGGACGGCGGCAGCATCCTGGTCGACACCCCGCTGGGTGTGCCACCGGTGCCGGTGAGCCACTCCAGGCAGGGCTTCGCGGCTCCCGCGGACGAGGACGTCAACTGGTGGATCGCCGACCGGGTCGGACGGCCGTTGCGGCTGGTCTGGCAGGAGGACCCCACGGTGCGGCGGGTCTCCGGCGCCCACGGGGGCCTGGAGGGCGACACCCTGTCGCTGGCGGACGCCGGGCCGCTCCTGCTGACCTCGGAGAGCTCGCTGGCGCGCCTGCAGGA
>QEUR01000013.1 GCA_003577095.1 Acidobacteriota bacterium | reverse complement strand
GGAGGCCGCCGAGGCGGTCCCGGGGATCGGCGACACCGTCGAGGTGGGCGACTTCTCGGTCCGCGTCACCGACGTCGAGCCGGGCGTGGAGTGGGTCGGCGACAGCTTCTTCGGCGAGGCCCCGCAGGGACAGTTCGTCAAGGTCTACGTCACGGTCGAGAACACCGGCACCGAGGCCGACTACTTCCTCGACAGCGAGCAGAAGCTCGTCGACGACCAGGACCGGCAGCACTCCACCTCCTCCGCGGCCTGGATGCTGGACGAGGAGAGCCTCTTCCTCACCGAGGTCAACCCGGGCAACAAGGTGGAGGGCGTGCTGCTCTACGACGTCCCGGTGGACGCCGTGCCGGTCGCGGTCGACCTGCAGGCCGGCTGGCTCAGCACGCCGGTGCGCGTGGCCCTCGACGGCTGACGCGTCCGACGCAGGCCCGTGAGGTGCCCGGCCGCCGCAGGGGGGCGGCCGGGCCCCTCGCTCGATACCGGGCGGCGGAGGTCAGCCGCGCGGACTAGTGTCTGCCGGGTGCCGAACTACCTGCGCTTCCCGCACCTGCACGAGGACCTGCTCACCTTCGTCGCCGCCGACGACGTCTGGACCGCCCCGCTGGAGGGCGGCCGGGCCTGGCGCCTGACGCACGACTCGGTCCCCGTCGCCCAGCCCCGCTTCTCCCCCGACGGCGCGCACGTCGCCTTCGTCTCCCACCGGGACGGACACCCCGAGGCGTACGTCGTGCCGCTCGCCGGCGGCGGTCCCCGACGCCTCACCTGGTGGGGCGCCAGCCGCACCCAGGTGCTCGGCTGGGACGGTCCGGACCGGGTCCTCGTCGCCTCGCACGGCGGGCAGGCCAACCTGCGCCACATGGTGGTCCGCTCCGTCGGTCTCGACGGCTCGGTGCGCACGCCCCCGTGGGGCCCCGCCTCCGGCGTGGCGGTCCGCGAGGACGGGGTGGTGGCGCTGTCCACCCCGATGAGCCGCCCGCCGGCGCACTGGAAGCGCTACCGCGGCGGCACCGCCGCCCGCCTGTGGCTGGGCCGCCCCGGCGAGACCGGTCAGGACCGCCCTGACGGGGGTATGGCGTGGCACCGGTTGCTCCGCGACGACGCCGCCTCGCTCGTGGACCCGATGTGGGTCGACGGGCGCCTCGCATTCGTCTCCGACCGGGCGGCGCAGCTGCCCGGGACCGCAGAGCAGGCGGGCCGGCAGGCCGACCTGTGGGTCTTCGACGCCACCGACCCGGACGTCGCCGGCGGCGCCTCCCCGCGCCAGGTCACGTCCCAGCCGGCGGAGGTCGGCTACGTGCGGGACGCGACGACCGACGGGCACCGCGTCGTCTGGCACAGCCGCGGCCGGATCCGGGTGCTGGACTCCCTCGACGCCGAGCCGCGCGAGGTGGAGGTGACGCTGCCGGGAGCGGCGGCCACGCCATACTCCCTGTCGCCGACCGAGCAGCTCGGTGCGGTGCGCCCCGACCACGGGGGCGACGCGAGCCTGACCTGCTGGCACGGCGCCGTCCACTGGCTCGCCCACCGGGAGGGACCGGCGCACGCGCTGGTCGCCGACGACGCCGTCCGGGCGCGCGAGCCGCGCTTCCTGGGCCGTACCGGCAGGGCGGTCCTGGTCACCGACGCCGACGGCGAGGACCGTCTCGAGGTGCACGACGTGGAGAAGGGCGGCGAGCCGGTCGTGCTCGCGAGCGGACAGCTCGGCCGGGTGCTGCACCTGGCGGTCGACCCCGCCGGCAAGCGCGCCGCCACCATCTCCCACGACGGCACCGTGCGCCTCGTCGACCTCGCCGGGGGCACGGTGCGCGAGGTCGCCCGCTCGCTGCAGGGCGAGGCGGAGTCGCCCGGGTTCTCCCCCGACGGCCGCTACCTGGTGTGGTCGCAGCCGACCACGGGCGAGTCCGAGCTGCACCGGCTGATGGTGCTGGACACCCGGGACCCGTCGGCCGGGCCGGTCGCGCTGACGTCGGGCACCTTCCACGACCACGACCCGGCGTTCACCGACGACGGGCGCTACGTGGTGTTCCTGTCCGAGCGGACCTTCGACCCGGACTACGACGTGCACGAGTTCGCGCTGTCCTTCGCCGGCGCGACGCGCCCCTGGCTGCTCCCACTGGCCGCCGAGCAGGCGCCGCCGTTCGGGCCCACCGCGCAGGGCTGGCGGCTCAGCGAGGACGAGGACGAGGCCGAGGAGGGCCGGGACGAGGACGGCGCCGAGGGCGGCAAGGACAAGGCCGAGAAGGTGCCCGTCTCCCCCGACCTGGACGTCGAGGGCGCCGAGCAGCGGGTCGTGCCCTTCCCGGTGCCGTCCGGCCGCTACCGGCACCTGCGGGCGACCAGGGGCGGGGTGGCGTGGATCGCCGAGTCCGGCGACACCGGGCAGCTGGGCAGCCGCCGCGCGGGCGTCAAGGGCGAGCCCGGCAGCGACACCGTGCAGGTGTGGTCCTTCGCCAAGCGCGCCGCCGAGACCGTCGTCGACAAGGTCGACACCTTCGAGGTCTCCGGCGACGGCAGGCGGCTCGTGGTGCGACACGGCGACACGGTGACCGTCAGCCCCGCCGACCGTCACCCCGAGGACGAGGACCCAGCGGTGGTGACCGTCGACCTGGAGCGGCTGCGTCGCGAGGTGGACCCGCGCACTCTGTGGCTGCAGATGTTCGACGAGAACGGCCGCCTCATGCGCGACCACTACTGGCGCGAGGACATGGACGGCGTCGACTGGGACGGCGTGCTCGCCCGCTGGCGTCCGGTCGTGGAAGCCGTCGCCTCCCACGACGACCTCGTCGACGTGCTCTGGGAGACCGTCGCGGAGCTCAACACCTCGCACGCCTACGTCATGCCGGCGGCACAGCCGTGGGCCGAGGTCGCCGAGCGGCGCCTGGGCCTGCTGGGTGCGGACCTGGAGCGCACGGGGCAGGGCTGGCGCATCGAGCGCATCCTGCCCGGTGAGTCCAGCGAGCCGATGGCCCGCTCGCCGCTGGCCGCGGCCGGCGTCGGCGCGCGCCCCGGTGACCTCGTGGTGGCCGTCGACGGCGCCCCCGTCGACCCGGACCACGGGCCGGGGCCGCTGCTCATGGGCGCCGCGGGCAAGCCGGTGGAGCTGACGCTGCGCCGCGACGGCGCCGACCGCCGGGTCGTGGTCGTGCCGCTGGAGGACGAGGAGGTGCTGCGCTACCAGGACTGGGTGCGCTCCCGGCGCAACTACGTGCGCGACCGCTCCGGCGGGCGGCTCGGCTACGTGCACGTCCCGGACATGGCCAGCTACGGCTGGGCGCAGCTGCACCGCGACCTGCGGCACGCCACCGAGCGGGAGGGACTCGTCGTGGACGTGCGCTACAACCGCGGCGGCCACACCAGCCAGCTGGTCCTGGCCCGGCTGGTCGCCCACCCGGTCGGCTGGTCGTCCGCGCGGCACTACGCCGCCGCCGGGCGCTACCCGGCCGCCTCCCCGCGAGGACCGGTCGTGCTCGTGGCCAACGAGCACTCCGGCTCCGACGGCGACATCGTCAACGCGGCCGGCCAGGCCATGGGCCTGGGGCCGGTGGTCGGCGTGCGCACCTGGGGCGGCGTGGTCGGCATCGACGGACGCTTCGACCTCGTCGACGGCACCGAGGTGACCCAGCCGCGCTACGCCTTCTGGCTCGAGGGCAAGGGCTGGGGCGTGGAGAACCACGGCGTCGACCCCGACATCGAGGTCGAGCACTCCCCCGGCGACTTCTTCGGCGGGGACGACCCGCAGCTGGACCGGGCGATCGCGGAGGCGCTCCGCCGCCTGGACGAGCGGCCCGCGGCCAGCGCCCCGGAGCTGCCGGAGCCGCGCGTGCAGGGCTGACGCGGCGCGCGCGGGTCTGGCGCGGCGCGGGCGGGATGGCGGCAGCGCCGCGGGCCTCGTGGCTGCTGCCGTGTCACGGTGGTACGCCCGCCTACCACCGTGACGCAACAGCGCGCCTGCACACGTGGCGCACCGCCCCAACCGGGCCGTGCGAGCCCCCGTGACCAGTCGCGGACGTGCGAGCCCCGGTGGCCGGTCGCGGCCGTGCGAGCCCCCGTGACCGGTGCGGACGCGCTCAGCGCAGGTGGCTGGCGCCGTTGAAGTCGACGACGGCGCCGGAGGCCCACTCCGCGCCAGGCTCGGCGAGCGTGACGATCGCGGCGGCCACCTCCGAGGCGGTCGCCACCCGTCCGAACGGGCTCTGCGCGCGGATCCCCTCCCCCGCGGGCGAGTCCAGCAGGGCCGCCGCCATGTCGGTCGCGATGAACCCGGGCGCGATCGTCGTGACCGCGATGCCGTGCGGCGCGAGCGCGACCGCCATCGACTGCCCGAACGCGTGCAGGCCGGCCTTGCTCGCGCCGTAGGCCGGCACCTCCGGCTCGCCCCGGTAGGCGCCGCGCGAGCCCACGTTGACGATCCGCCCGACGGGCACCCCCTCGGCCGGCGGCACCTGCAGCATGTGCCGCGCCACGCACCAGGTCAGGTTGGCCGGCCCCATCAGGTTGGTGGCCAGCGTCGCCTCCCAGGCACGGACCCAGTCCTGGTATGCCGTGGTCACGATCCGGTGGTCCCCGCGCCGGCTCCCCCGCCCGTCCGGGTCCAGGAAGCGTGCGGCGTTGTTGACGAGGACGTCGACCCGACCGAGCGCCCCGGCCGCCGCGTCGGCGAGCCCGGAGACCTCCTCCGGGGAGGCCAGGTCTGCCTGGAGCACCGCGTGGCCGTCCCCCGGCAGCGACGCCAGCACCTCCTCCGCCAGCTCCCTGGCGCTGCCGAAGTGCACCACGACGCGGTCGCCGCGCTCGGCGAAGGCCCGCGCGGTCGCGGCACCGACGCCGCGCGAGGCCCCCGTCACGAGCACACCTCGTCCGGCGGTGGGGCGCGAGGGGTCGGACTGCTGCTCCTCGGGCGTCATGGCGGTCACTCTACGGCGGCGCGACGCGCCACCGGGGACACCTCGGGACCGCGGGGACGGGCGTTCCTCTAGGGTGGAGAAGGTGGACAACGACACGAGCGGGTCGACCCGGATCGCGGTGCTGATCGACGCCGACAACGTCTCGGCCAAGCACGCCGGGGCGGTGCTGGAGGAGCTGGCGACCTACGGCATACCCACCGTCAAGCGGGCCTACGGCGACTGGACCACCACCCAGCTCACCAGCTGGAAGTCCGAGCTGCTGCGGCACGCGATCCAGCCGATCCAGCAGTTCGCCAACACCGTCGGCAAGAACTCGACCGACTCCGCGCTCATCATCGACGCCATGGACCTGCTCTGGCAGGGCAACGTGGACGCCTTCGCGCTGGTGTCCTCGGACTCGGACTTCACCCGGCTGGCGACCCGGCTGCGCGAGTCCGGCAAGCGCGTCTTCGGGCTCGGACGGCGCAAGACGCCGGAGTCGCTGCGGCGGGCGGTGGACCAGTTCATCTTCCTGGAGGTGATCCAGGAGCAGGACCACGCCGAGGACCAGCACGCCGCGGCGGTGACCGGCGACGCCGCCCCGGACGAGGCGGTCAGCACCCGGATCAACCTGCAGAGCGCGCTGACCAAGGCGATCAACGCCACCTCCGGCGACGACTCCTGGAGCACCCTGAGCCAGGTCGGCCAGCACCTCAACCGCACGCACGCCGACTTCGACCCGCGCGACTTCGGGCACGCCAAGCTCAGCTCCCTGGTGGACGAGCAGCCCTACCTGGAGACGCGCACGGAGGGTTCGCGCCGGCAGGTGCGGCTGCGGCAGAAGCGCGGCTCGAAGACCGCCGGCACCAGGAGCACCGCCGCCAGAACCACGAGCACCAAGAGCGCCGCCTCGAAGAGCACCGCCAAGAAGAGCACCGCCAAGAAGACGGCCCGGAAGGCCGCCCCGGCGGAGGCGGCCACGTCAGGGTCGGGTCCGTGAACCGCCCCGGCACGGTCCTGCTGACCGTCGGTCACGGCACGCTCGACGAGCGGCAGCTGGGCGACCTGCTCGTGGGCGCAGGTGTCGAGCAGCTCGTGGACGTGCGTCGCTTCCCCGGCAGCCGCGCGAACCCGGCGGCCAAGCGCCCGGCGCTGGAGGAGCTCGCCGCGGAGCGGGGGTTCAGCTACCGCTGGGACGAGCGTCTCGGCGGTCGGCGCGAGCTCAGCCCGGAGGAGCGCACGACCAACCCCGACGTCTACTGGAGGGTGCCGCAGTTCCGTGCCTACGCCGGCTGGACGCGCAGCCCCGACTTCCGCAGCGGGCTGGAGCAGCTCGTCGAGGATCTTCCGCAGGCCCGCACCGCGGTGATGTGCTCGGAGGCCGTGTGGTGGCGCTGCCACCGCCGGCTCATCGCCGACGTGGTGCAGCTGGAGACGGGCACCCCGGCGCTGCACCTGATGCACGACGGCCGGCGCCGGCCGCACCCGGTGAGCCCGGGCGCCCGCCTCGGCGACGACGGGCGCGTCGTCTGGGACCGGGCGGAGGACCGGGAGCGCCGCTAGTTCCCGTGGAGGGCCTAGCCGTGCTTCAGCTCGGGCAGGTCCTGGTGGGTGGCGACGGCCAGCCGGTTCCACACGTTGATCGTGGCGATCGCCATGAGCAGGTGGACCGTCCCCTGGTCGCCGAAGTGCTCGGTGACCGCACGCCATACCTCGTCGTCGACGCCGCCCTCGATCCTGGTGACCTGCTCGGTGAGGGCGAGCGCCGCCCGCTCCCGCTCCGAGAAGAGGTCGGGCGCCTCCCGCCAGGCGGACAGCACGTCCAGCCGGCGCTGGTCCTCGCCCTTGGCGCGGGCGTCGCGGTTGTGCATGTCGAGGCAGTAGGCGCAGCCGTTGAGCTGGGAGGCGCGGATCTTGACCAGCTCGTAGAGCAGCGGGTCCAGGCCGCTGCCGCGGACGTACCGCTCCATCGCCAGCACCGCCTCGTGGGCGCCCTTGTCGGTCGCACCGACGTCCAGCCGCTGGGTCATCTCCGCCACCTCACTCGGCCAGCGTCTCGAGGGCGAGCGTGGAGTGCGCGTACGAGGCGCCGGCCCGCATCTCGGAGGCGACCCACACCGCCTCCATGATCTGCTCGTCCGAGGCGCCCGCGCGCCGCGCGAGACGGGTGTGGCCCTTGATGCACCAGGGGCACTGCGTCGTGTGCGCGACCGCGACCGCGATGAGCTGCTTGGTCTGCTCCGGCAGCGCACCGTCGGCGAAGACCGCCTTGCTGAACGCGGTGAAGGCGTCGTGCACCTCGGGCGCCAGCTCCTTGCGGCGCCTGGCGATCTCGGGGGTGGTGGGGTGGTACATCGACTCGGACATCGTTCTCCTTCGGCTCGGTCGGGACGGGCAGGTGCCCTCCTTTCGAAAGTAGACCTCGTGCCCGAATAAGTACAGGCTCGTTCCGTCAAATTGCCCGGAGCAACGCGGAGGCGTCGGCGGTCAGCCGCCGGCGGGGAGCGAGAATGGCGGCATGACCGCCGCGCTCGACCACCTCGTCCTCGCCGTGCCGGACCTCGAGGCGGCTGTGGACGACCTCGCGCGGCGCACCGGCGCCGTCGCGGTGGCGGGCGGCTCGCACCCGGGCCGGGGCACGCGCAACGCGCTGGTCGGCCTGACCTGGCGCGGGGACCACCGGTGCTACCTGGAGCTGCTCGCGGCCGACCCGGCGCAGCCGGACGTCCGGCCCGAGGACACCATGCTCGGCTTCGGAAGGTTCGGGTCGGGGTTCGCGCCGCGGCTGCACACCTGGGCGGTGCGGCCGGACGACCTGGACGCGGCGCTGCGGGCGGCCCGCGGCGCGGGGATCGAGGTCGGCGAGCCGGTCGCCGCCTCCCGCACGAGCCCGGCGGGCACCGGGCTGGCCTGGCGCCTGGCCGTGCCCGACCCGCTCGGCTTCGACGGGCTCCAGCCCTTCCTCATCGACTGGGAGGGCGCGTCGCACCCCAGCGACGCCGACCTGCCGGTCCTGGAGCTGCTCGGGCTCGAGCTGGCCCACCCCGACGCCGAGCGGCTCGGGGCGGTCCTGCGCGTGCTGGGCGTCGACCCGCCGGTGGTCCGCGCGCGGACGGCCTCGCTGAGGGCGCGGCTGTCGACGCCCGCCGGCGTGGTGGAGCTGCCGTAGGCGCCGGGAGGCCGCACCCGGGCCCTGGCCTCACTCCCCCAGCAGGCCCCGGATGTCCTCGGCGGTGATCCGCCCCAAGCCGAGCTCGCCGGAGTCGACGACGGTGGCGAAGAGCTTGCGCTTGCGCGCCTGCAGGGCCACCACCTTCTCCTCGATGGTGCCGGTGGAGACCATCCGGTAGACGTTGACCGGCCGCGTCTGCCCGATCCGGTGCGTGCGGTCGACCGCCTGCGCCTCGGCGGCGGGGTTCCACCACGGGTCGAGGACGAAGACGTAGTCGGCCTCGGTGAGGTTGAGACCGAAGCCGCCGGCCTTGAGGCTGATGAGGAACGCCGGGTCGTCGCCCTCCCGGAAGGCCCGCACGCGCGCCGCCCGGTCGCGGGTGCTGCCGTCGAGGTAGCAGTAGCCGATCCCGGCTTGCTCCAGCGCGGCGCGCACGAGCGACAGGTAGCCGGTGAAGCTGGAGAAGACGAGCGCCCGGTGCCCCTCTGCGGCCAGCTCCTGCAGCTGCTGCACCAGCGAGCCGACCTTGGCCGATGTCGCCAGCCCGACGTGCTCCTCGGAGACCAGCGCGGGGTCCAGCGCGAGCTGGCGCAGCGTGGTCAGCGCCCGGAAGATCGCCATCCTGTTCCGGTCCATGTCCTGCAGCAGCCCGAGCACCCGCTGCCGCTCGCGGTTGAGGTGCCGGTCGTAGACGCGCCGGTGCGCCGGGTGCAGGTCGACGTGGACGGTCTGCTCGGTCTTGGCCGGCAACTCGGCGGCGACCTCGCCCTTGGTGCGCCGGAGCAGGAACGGGCGGATGCGGCGCCGCAGCCGGTCGAGCACCTGCGGCTCGCCGCCGGCCTCGACCGGCTTGCGGTAGTCCTCGTTGAAGATCTCCGGCCGCGGGAAGAGCCCGGGCGCGGCCAGGGAGAACATCGACCACAGGTCCATCAGGTTGTTCTCCAGCGGGGTCCCGGTGATCGCGAAGGTGCGGCCCGCCCCCACCCGCCGCACCGCCTGGTAGGTCGCCGACCGGTGGTTCTTGACGAACTGCGCCTCGTCCAGGACCGCCGCGCTCCACGGCAGCGCCCGGTAGTCGGCCGCCTCCAGCCGCAGCAGGGTGTAGGAGGTGACCACCAGGTCGGCGGCGCCGACGGCGGTGGCCAGGTCGTGCCCGCGGCGCTTCTGGGTCGAGGTGATCGTCGCCACCCGCAGCCCGGGCGCGAAGCGTGCCGCCTCCTCGGCCCACGTCGCGACCACGCTGGTCGGCGCGACGACGAGCACCGGGCCCTCGGCGAGGTCGCCGCGCTGCTCGGCGCGCACGACGGTCGCCAACACCTGCACGGTCTTGCCCAGCCCCATGTCGTCGGCGAGGACGCCCCCGAGCCGGCCGTCCCACAGCGTGCTCAGCCACCGGTAGCCCTCCAGCTGGTAGGGGCGCAGGGTCGCGTCGAGCCCGGCCGGCTGGGCGATCGTGCCGCGGTCGGCGTCGCCGAGCGCCAGCACCGCCTCGACCGCCTCCTGCCAGCGGGCGCTCTGCTGCCCGGGGACCCCGAGCCGGACCAGGTCCTCCCACAGCCCGGCCTGGTATGCCGTGAGCCGCAGCCCGCCCTCGCGGTCGTCCAGCTGGCGGGCCTCCTCGATGAGCCGCCGCAGCTCCTGCAGGGCGGGCGAGTCCAGCGGGAACCAGGTGCCCGAGTCCAGCATCATCACCTCGTCACCGCGCGCCAGGGCGGCGAAGAGCGCCTCGAAGGGCACCTCCTGACCGCCGACGGTCACGGTCACGTGCAGGTCGAACCAGTCCTCGGCCTCGCCCTCGCTCGTCTCCAGCGTGACGACCGGTGCCTCCGCGGCCTGCTCGTAGGTGGCCAGCTCGCCGTGCACCTCCACCTCGACGTCCTCCAGCGCCTCGAGCCGGGGCAGCACCTCGGTGGCGAACCGGACGGTCGCCCGCCCCGAGACCGTGGAGCGCGGGTGCGGCCAGGGTGGGCGCCGCCCGCGGTCGACGGTGAACGGTATGTCGTCCAGCAGCGCCGCGACCGCGCCCGCCACGGCGTCCTCGGCGCCGTGGTCGCGCGGCGGGTCCTGCGGGGTCCGCTCCAGCGGCAGCGTCGCACCGGCGCTGCCCCCGTCCACCGACGGCACCGTGTAGCGGAAGCTCCACCCCAGCTGCAGGACGTGCCCGGGCTCGGGCGTGAGGTCCAGGTGCAGCACGGGCCGGGCCTGGTCGGCGGCCGGGACGCTGCCGTCCCGCGAGCTGAGGTGCAGCTGGCGGGACAGGCCGGGGTAGTAGAGGCTCAGGAAGCGCTCGACGTCCTCCGGCGGCACCCGGACCGGCTCCCGCCGCTCGACCAGCGGGGCCAGGCTCGCGTCGACGGCGGTGCGCAGCGCCTGGAGGACGAGCCGGCGGTCCTCCCCCAGCCGGGCCAGCCCGTGCGGCGGCCGCCCCAGGAGGTAGGCGGGCGCGTCGTCGGCCGCCGGCGCGTCGCGTCCCTCGTCGGCGGTCGGCACGCCGGTGCCGGCGTCCACCGAGGTGATCAGCGGCCGCAGGGTCAGCCCGCCGTCCTCGTCCCGGGCCAGGTCGAGGGCGACCTCGGCCTCCCCCTCGTCGAGGACGACCTCCGCCACGCCCTCGCCGGGGACGAGCTCCACGCCGGTGACCAGCGCGCGCCGCAGCAGGTGCCAGGCCGTCGGCCCGAGGTCGCCCAGCGGCAGCTCCGCGGCGCCGTAGAGGTGGTAGGAGCTCGGCCCCTGCCCCAGGCCGTGCAGCTGGGTGAGCACCGCGCGCTGGGCGGGGTCGACGTCCGGCGAGGACCACGGTGAGACGAGGTCGCGCCAGGACACCCCGCCACGCACCCACCGGGACCGCGCCCCGTCCCGCAGGGGGCGCAGGAGGACGACCAGGCCCTCCTCGCGGAAGGAGCCCCGGCGCGCGGACACCTCCAGCGCCAGCCGGTGCCGGGGCGGGGTCGGCGCCGCCCCGTTGCCGCGGACCAGCGGCGCGAGGGCCGACTCCCAGCTGGGACGGAGCACCGCGCCGGTCTGCTCGAGCCGGGCCCGGGCCGCCAGGACCGTCGCGACCGTGTGCTTGCAGTCCAGGCCGACGGGACAGCTGCACTGGCCGCTCCACGTCGCGCCCTCCGTGCCCTCCCGGCGCACGATCGTCTGGTAGAGGTGGCGGTTGGAGCCGGCGACGGTGGCCAGGAGCTGCTGCCCGCCGAGCGCCGCCACGAGGGTGCGCACCCTCCCCTGCTCGGCGTAGGCCTCGCCCCGGACGACGGTGGGTGTGCCCAGCTCGGCGACGAGCTCGTCGAGGCTCACCTCGAGCACCCAGGAGGCGGCGCTCAGGTCGGTCGGCATGCCCACACGCTAGACGCCCGCGCCGACAGACCGCGCCCGCCGTCCACAGGGCGTCGTGCGGCCGTCCTCACACGTTGCGGCGGTACTGGCCGCCCACCTCGAAGAACGCCTCGGTGACCTGCTGCAGCGAGCACACCCGCGCGGCGTCCATCAGCACCGCGAAGACGTTGTCGCCGGCCATGGCGGCCTGCTTGAGCCGGGCCAGCGCCTCGGCCGCCTCGTCCCGGTGGCGCTCCTGGAAGTCGGCCACCCGCTCCAGCTGCGAGCGCTTCTCCTGCTCGGTCGCCCGCGCCAGCTCGACCGTCTTGTCCTCCTCGCCCTCCGACGGCGGCCGGCGGAAGGTGTTGACGCCGACGATCGGCAGCGACCCGTCGTGCTTGCGGTGCTCGTAGAGCAGCGACTCGTCCTGGATCTTGCCGCGCTGGTAGCCGGTCTCCATCGCGCCCAGCACGCCGCCGCGCTCCGAGATCCGGTCGAACTCGGCCAGCACCGCCTCCTCGACGAGGTCGGTGAGCTCCTCGATGATGAACGAGCCCTGGTTGGGGTTCTCGTTCATCGCCAGGCCCCACTCCTTGTTGATGATGAGCTGGATGGCCAGGGCGCGCCGCACCGACTCGGTCGACGGCGTGGTGACCGCCTCGTCGTAGGCGTTGGTGTGCAGGCTGTTGGCGTTGTCGTAGATCGCGATGAGCGCCTGCAGCGTCGTGCGGATGTCGTTGAAGTCCATCTCCTGGGCGTGCAGCGAGCGGCCCGAGGTCTGCACGTGGTACTTCAGCTTCTGGCTGCGCTCGTTGGCGCCGTACTTCTCCCGCATCGCCACCGCCCAGATCCGGCGCGCGACGCGCCCGATGACCGAGTACTCCGGGTCCATCCCGTTGGAGAAGAAGAAGGACAGGTTGGGCGCGAAGTCGTTGATGTCCATCCCGCGTGCCAGGTAGGACTCCACGTAGGTGAACCCGTTGGCCAGCGTGAAGGCCAGCTGGCTCAGCGGGTTGGCCCCGGCCTCGGCGATGTGGTAGCCGGAGATCGACACCGAGTAGAAGTTGCGCACCCCGTGCTCGATGAACCACTCCTGGATGTCGCCCATCATCCGCAGCGAGAACTCGGTGGTGAACAGGCAGGTGTTCTGGCCCTGGTCCTCCTTGAGGATGTCCGCCTGCACGGTGCCGCGGACGTTGGCCAGGGCGTAGGCCCGCAGCTCCTCGGCCTCCGCGCCGGAGGGCTCGCGCCCCTCCCGCTCGCGGAAGGCGTCCAGCTGCTGGTCGATCGCGGTGTTGAGGAAGAACGCCAGGACCGTCGGCGCCGGCCCGTTGATCGTCATCGACACCGAGGTGGTCGGGCTGACCAGGTCGAAGCCGTCGTAGAGAGCCTTCATGTCCTCCAGCGTCGCGACCGAGACGCCGGAGGTGCCCACCTTGCCGTAGATGTCGGGGCGCAGGTCCGGGTCGCGCCCGTAGAGGGTGACCGAGTCGAAGGCGGTCGACAGCCGGGTCGCCGGCTGGCCCTCGGAGAGCAGCTTGAAGCGCCGGTTGGTCCGGAACGGGTCGCCCTCCCCGGCGAACATCCGCGCCGGGTCCTCGTTGTCCCGCTTGAACGGGAACACCCCCGCGGTGAACGGGAAGTAGCCGGGCAGGTTCTCCCGCCGCCAGAAGCGCACCATGTCGCCGGCGTCCCGGTAGCGCGGCAGCGCCACGCGCGGCACCCTGGTGCCGGCGAGGGACTCCCTGGTCAGCTTCGTGGTGATGTCCCGGTCGCGCACGCGCACCGTGTGCTCGTCGCCCGAGTATGCCGTGACGACCCCGGGCCACCTCTCCTGCAGCTCGGCCACCTCCGTGGGCAGCTCGGCCCGGGCGGCCGCGAGCAGCTCGTCGACGCCGTGGTCGGCCTTGCCCGCGGCAGCCAGCTCGTCGTCGACGAGCTCGAGGCGCTGCACCCGGGAGGCGGCGTCGGCATACCTCTCGGTGTCCTCGTGGTAGCGGCGGACGGTGTCGGCGATCTCGGACAGGTAGCGAACCCGTGCGGGCGGGACGACCTGGCGGATCATCGAGGAGTGCCGCACGTCGACCCGGGGCAGCGTGCCCTCGGTGACCTGCAGCCCGTGCTCGGCGAGGCGGGCGAGCAGCTCCTGGTAGAGCGCGGTGACGCCGTCGTCGTTGAAGGTGGCCGCCGAGGTGCCGTAGACCGGCATGTCCTCGGGCTTCTTGCCGAAGGCCTCGCGGTTGCGCACCATCTGCCGGCCCACGTCGCGCAGCGCGTCCATCGCCCCCCGGCGCTCGAACTTGTTGATCGCCACGACGTCGGCGAAGTCGAGCATGTCGATCTTCTCCAGCTGGCTGGCGGCGCCGAACTCGGGCGTCATCACGTAGAGGGAGACGTCGACCAGGGGCACGATGCCGGCGTCGCCCTGGCCGATGCCGGGGGTCTCGACGATGATGAGGTCGAAGCCGGCGGCCTTGAGGATGTCGATGGCGACCGGGACCGCCTCGGGCACCTCGCGCTCGCCGCGGGTGGCCAGCGAGCGGAAGAACGGGCGGTCGTGGTCGATCGCGGCGGGGTCGCGCGCCTCGGCCGCCTCCTCCGCCCTGGCGTCGGCGATGACCGAGGGGGCCAGGGCGTTCATCCGGATGCGGTCGCCGAGCAGCGCGCCGCCGCCCTTGCGGCGGGTGGGGTCGATGGCCAGCACCGCGACGTGCATCCGGTCGTCCTGGTCGACGCGGAAGCGGCGCACCAGCTCGTCCGTGAGCGAGGACTTGCCCGACCCGCCGGTGCCGGTGATCCCGAGGACCGGCACCGTGCGCGAGGCGGCGGCCTCGGCATACCTCGCACGGTCCTCCTCGGGGAGCCGACCGGTCTCGGCGCCGGTGATCGCGCGCGCGATCGCGGTCCGGTCCCCCGCGAGCACGGCGTCGACGTCGGCGGCGCCCTGCTCCCACAGGTCGAAGTCGGCCTCCTCGATGACCTGGTTGATCATGCCCGGCAGGCCCAGCCGCTGCCCGTCCTCGGGCGAGAAGATCGTCACGCCCGCCTCGCGCAGCCGGGCGATCTCCTCGGGCACGATGACGCCGCCGCCCCCGCCGACGACCTTCACGTGCGGCGCGCCGTGCGCGGCGAGCTGCTGCACGAGGTACTCGAAGTACTCGACGTGCCCGCCCTGGTAGGAGGAGATCGCGACCGCGTTGACGTCCTCGTCGATCGCCGCGTCCACGACCTCCTGCACCGACCGGTTGTGGCCCAGGTGGATCACCTCGGCGCCCTGGCTCTGCATGATCCGGCGCATGATGTTGATCGAGGCGTCGTGCCCGTCGAAGAGGCTGGCGGCGCTGACGATGCGGACCGGGTTCTTCGGGGTATGCGGTGGGCGTGCGTTCTCGGCCATGAGGGTCCTCGGGTCGCGGGTGGGTCGACTGATCAGATACTAGGACATCCAACTATCTCGACGAAAACGTCGCGGGGACGTCGTCCGGCTGGACGTGGTCGCCCGCGTCGGCGCGCAGCCTGCCCAGCAGCCCGGTCAGCTCGAGGACCTGCTCGGGCGGCAGGCCGGGGCGCTGGAAGACCTCCCGGTTGAGGCCCTCGGTGGCCTCCTCGACCACGGCGCGGCCCGCCGGCGTCAGCGAGGCGAGGACGACCCGGCCGTCGGTCGCGCTGCGCGTGCGCTCGACGTAGCCCTGGCGCACCAGCCGGTCGACCGCGCTGGTCACGCTCGTCGGGTGCACCTGGAGCAGCGAGCCCAGCCGCGTCATCGCCATCTCCCCCGCGCCGTCGGCCACGAAGGCCAGCAGCCGGAGCACCTCGTAGCGGGCGAAGGTCAGGCCGAGCGGGCGCAGCACCGCGTCGATCCGCTCCAGGAGCAGCTGGTTGACGCGCACCAGCGAGGTCACCATCGCCATGCCGTCGGCGGCCTCGCCCCAGCCGTGGCGGACCCACTGCTGGTGGGCCGCCTGGATCGGGTCCCGCTCGGTGCTCACTCCCCCAGGCTACGGCGGTCCCGGGCCGGTCGGCAGCGGCGGATAGGTTGGCGGCATGACCGACGGCCGCGCCCTCGCCCTGGACCGCCTGCGCGCCGACGGGGCCAGCGGCCCGGCGGTGGCGACCTTCGCGCTGCAGTACGACCGGCTCGCCGCCGGCGCGACCGGGCTGATCCACGAGGCCGACGTGGCGCCGGCCGTCCCGGACGTCCTCCTCGCCGACCTGCCGGACGATCCCGGGCAGGAGGAGTCCGGTCGGGTCGCGCTGGACGCCACCGTCGTCATCACGCTCAACGGCGGGCTCGGCACCTCGATGGGCCTGTCGGGCCCGAAGTCCCTGCTGCCCGTGCGCGAGGGGCTGACCTTCCTGGACGTCACCGTCCGCCAGGTCCTGGCCCTCCGCCGGCGGCTGGGCGTGCGCCTGCCGCTGCTGCTCATGGACAGCTTCGCCACCCGGGAGGCGACCCTGGAGCGGCTCACGGCATACCCCGACCTCGCGGTGGACGACCTCCCGCCGGACTTCCTCCAGAGCCGCGAGCCCAAGCTGCGCGCCGACGACCTGACGCCGGTGCGGTGGCCGGCGGACCCGCGGCTGGAGTGGTGCCCGCCGGGCCACGGCGACCTCTACCCCTCGCTGCTGGCCAGCGGGCTGCTGGACCGGCTGCTCGAGGCCGGCTACCGGCAGGCGTTCGTCTCCAACGTCGACAACCTCGGCGCGGTGCCCGACCCCCGGCTCGCGGCGTGGTTCGCCCGGTCCGGGGTCGGCTACGCGGCGGAGGTGTGCCCGCGCACCGAGATGGACCGCAAGGGCGGCCACCTGGTGCGGCGGCGCACCGACGGGCGGCTGGTGCTGCGGGACACGGCGCAGACCGCGCTGGAGGAGATGGTCCACTTCATGGACGCCGGGAAGCACCCGTACGTGCACACCAACAACCTCTGGATGGATCTGGCCCGGCTGCGCGAGATGCTGCACGAGCGCGGCGGGGTGCTGGAGCTGCCGCTCATCCGCAACGCCAAGACGGTCGACCCGACCGACCCATCGTCCACGCCGGTGGTGCAGGTCGAGACCGCGATGGGCGGCGCGGTCGAGCTCTTCGACGACGCGGTGTCGGTGGGCGTCACGCGCGAGCGCTTCGTGCCGGTCAAGACCACCAACGAGCTGCTGCTGCTGCGCTCGGACGTCTACGAGGTCAGCGATGAGACGGCATACCTGCTCCGCCGCACCGTCGACGAGGCACCGGTGGTCACCCTCGCCAGGGAGCACTACGCGATGGTCGACGACCTCGACGCACGCTTTCCGCACGGAGCGCCCGGGCTGCGCCGGGCGCGGCGGCTCGACGTCGCGGGCGACTGGACGTTCGGCTCCGGGGTGGAGGTGGTGGGCGCGGTCACGCTGCCCGACGAGGGGCCCTCGCGGGTGCCGGACGGGACCGTGCTGACCGGCTGAGGAGCGCACGTGCCCCGCGAGCCGGGGTCGCCTACGGTGCAGGTATGCCGCGCACCCTCACCGACGACCTCGGCCACCCCGTGGAGCTGCCGGACGGCGCCATCACGCGCGTGGTCTCGCTCGTCCCCTCGCTGACCGAGGCGGTCGCGGCGACCCGCCGCGAGGCCCTCGTCGGCGCGACGGACTGGTGCACGCACCCGGCCGACCTCGACGTGGCGCGCGTGCGGGGCACGAAGAACCCCGACCGCGCCGCCGTGCAGGCCCTGGAGCCGGAGCTCGTCCTGGTCGTCCAGGAGGAGAACCGTGAGCTCGACGTGCGTCGGCTGCGCGAGGCCGGGGTGCAGGTGTGGGTGATGGTGGTCGAGTCCGTGCCGCAGGCGCTGACGGGCATGCGGCGGCTGTTCGAGGACGCGCTGGGCTGGGGCGTGCCGGGATGGCTGTCGGAGGCGGGGCGCGTGTGGGGCAGGGCGGCCGGGCCGGTGCGGGCGCGGGTCGCGGTGCCGATCTGGCGCGACCCCTGGATGGTCGTCGGCCCGCGCACCTTCACCGACGACCTGCTCTCCCGGGCCGGGCTGGAGAACGTCTTCGGGGCGCACGAGGGCCGCTATCCGCACGTTGACCTCGCGGAGGTGGACGGCGCCGGTGCCGACGTGGTGCTGCTGCCGGACGAGCCCTACGAGTTCACCGCGCAGGACGGCCCCGAGGCCTTCGCGCGCACGCCGACCCAGCTGGTGAGCGGGCGGCTGCTCACGTGGTACGGCCCCGCGCTGCTCGAGGCGTGGGACCAGCTCGCGGCCGTGCCGCGGCGAGGATAGGCGCGGGCGGGCCCGTCGTCCACAGCGTGCGGCAACCACTCCCGTGAGTGGTTCCTGCACGCCAGGCGGGCCGACGCCGTGCAGAAGCCACTCACGTGAGGGGTTCCTCCACGCCAGGCGGGCCGACACCGTGTCGAAGTCACCCAGGTGAGTGGACCCGGCGCACGGGTCGGCCGGCAGCCGTGGCGACGGCTCAGCGCAGCCGCTCGGCCGGTACCGGCTCGGTGACGGCACCCGGCTTGCGGTAGGCCAGGGTCGCCAGCGCCGCGGAGCCGACGAGCAGGAGGACGCCGAGGACGACGTGGGCCCACTTCAGGTCCATCTCGGCCAGACCGATCTGCACGAGGAAGAGCACCGCCATGCTGACGGCGTGCATGAACAGGCCCTTGTTGCCGCTGCGGCGCATCCACAGGAAGGCCGAGACGGCGGCCACGAGCGAGACCACGAACGCCAGGTAACCGGTGTCGCCGTGCCAGGTCACCCAGCTGCCGGAGACGATGATGAAGCCCAGGACGGTCTGGAGGAGGGCCAGGGCCGCCAGGACGAGGGCGGAGATCTGCAGGGTCAGGAGCACAGGGGACTTCGACATGACCCCATTCTCCCAGAGCGGGCCAGCAAGCCGGGCCACCGCCGCCGCAGCCCGCGGGCCGGCCCACCGCCCGCCACAGCCCGCGCGCCAGCCAGCCCGGCCACCGCCCGCCGCAGCGCGCGCCACCCGTCCGGGTCTCCGGGCAGCCCGGGGCGGCTCACGGCGTGTCGCGCACCAGCACGAGGTGCACCGCGGCGTGCCGGTCGCCAGGACGACCATCCGGCACGAGCACCCGTCGGCGCGCGACCTGCGCTGGCCCGTCAGCCGAGGCGGACGTTGACCTGCTGGATCTGGGTGAAGCCCTCGAGCATCCCCTCCAGGGAGAACTCGCGGCCCTGGCCGCTGGCCTTCACGCCGCCGTAGGACTGGCCGACCTGCTGGCCGCCGCCCTGGTTGACCTGCACCCAGCCGGACTCGATCCGGTGGGCGGTGCGCAGCGCGGCGCCGAGGTCGCGGGAGAAGACGAAGGCCGCCAGCCCGTAGTGCGAGTCGTTGGCCATCCGCACGACCTCGTCCTCCTCGCTCCACCGGATGACCGAGAGCACGGGGCCGAAGATCTCCTCGCGGGCGATCCGCCAGTCGTTGGACACCTGGGTGAGCACCATGGGCGCGTGGTAGAAGCCGGGCTCGCCCACGGTGAGCGCCGGGCGTCCGTCGTAGGCGACGCCGACGCCCTCCTGGGCCAGCCCGTCCTCGATGTAGCCCTGCACCCGCTGCCACTGGCGCTCGTTGATGATGCAGCCGATGTCGCTGGCCTCGTCGCGCGGGTCCCCGACCCTGAGCTCGGCCACCCGCGCCACCAGCCGGTCCAGGAAGGAGTCGTGGACGTCCTCGTGCAGGAAGAGGCGCGACCCGGAGGTGCAGCTCTGCCCCTGGCGCGCGAAGCGCGTGGCCAGCAGCACCTGCTCGACGACCTCGTCGGTGTCGGAGTCCGGGAAGACGACGCACGGCGACTTGCCGCCGAGCTCGAGCGAGACGTGCGCCAGCCGCTGCCCGGCGCGGGAGGCGACGCCGGCGCCGGTCGCGGTGGACCCGGTGAAGGACACCTTGTCGACGCCCTCGTGGACGACCAGCGCCTCGCCGACCTCCGGGCCGTAGCCGGTGACGACGTTGAGCACGCCGTCGGGCAGGTGCCGCTGGCAGACCGCGGCGAGCTCGAGGATCGTCAGCGGCGCGTCCTCGGCCGCCTTGAGCACCACGGTGTTGCCGGAGACGAGCGCCGCGGGCAGCTTGAAGGCCGCGATCATGAGCGGGGAGTTCCACGGCAGGATCCCGGCGACCACGCCGAGGGGCAGCCGGCGGGTGTAGCTCAGCGCCTCGTCGCCGGTCGGCAGGGTCACCCCCTTGACCTCGGCGGCCAGGCCGGCGAAGTAGCGGAAGGCGGTCACCAGCAGCCCGGCCTCGGGCCGCGCCTGGGTGCGGATCGCGTTGCCGGTGTCGACCGCGGTCAGCCGGGCCAGGTCCTCGACCAGGGGCTCGAGGTCGTCGGCGATGCGCAGCAGCGCGCGCTGCCGTTCGGTGAAGGGCAGCGCCGACCACCCCGGGAAGGCCTCGCGCGCCGCGCGGACGGCGCGGTCGGCGTCCTCGGCGCGGCCGCGAGGGGTGCGGGCGACCACCTTGAAGCGGTCGATCGGGGTGACCACGTCGATCGTCTCCCCCGCCGCGGCCGGCACCCACCGCCCGCCGATGAGCATGCCGTAGTCGCGCGGCCGCTCGTCCTCGATCGTCGGGTAGGGCAGCCCCACGGCGGGACCGAGCGTGTCGCCGGTCGTGGTGGTGGTGGCGGCGGTGGTGGTGCCGCTCATCTGCGGTGGCTCCTCGCGGGACGGGTCGGGCTCAGACGTGGATCGCGGCCGGGAGGCCGTCGGAGAAGGTCTCGGGGGTCTCGGGGAAGGTCGTTGCCGCGCCGGTCTTGACGCGGTGCGCGGTCCAGGCCGCGGCGCAGGCGTCGAGCAGGTCGTCGACGGCGACCCCGGTGGGCAGCGTCGACGGCACGCCCACCCCGGCCCGGGACAGCGCCTGCCGGCGCTCGGCCGCCCCCTCGGCCGACCGCTTGCCGGTGGCGGCCTGGGCGCCGGCCATCTGGGTGAACGAGGCCTCCGGGTGCACCTCGACCACGACGAAGGGCAGGTCCTGCCGCAGCCACGCGTCGACCTCGGCGATCCGGGTGCGCAGCGCCCACGCCTGCTGGGAGACGCCGGCCCCGATCCGCTCGCGGCTGAGCGCGTTCGCCTGACCGAAGCTCGCCGCATACACGGAGTCGCGGACCGGGGTGGTGAACACCGAGGAGGCGCGCGGGCCGACGAAGCGGCGCGTCTGCACGTCGGCCTCCCGCCGCGTCTCGTCGGGCAGGCCGACCGGGATGTCGACGGCGACGACCGCCAGCGGCCCCGCGGCCTCGGCCAGCGCGGCGACGGTCGGGGCGACCAGCACGTGCGGCGTCCCGTGCCCGGAGGGGTCGAGCACCGCGCCGACCCAGCCGGCGCGGCAGGCGTCGACGCCCATGACCGGCAGAGAGGCGTCCACGGGCGGCCGCTTCCCGGGCCGACCCCTCGGCTGACGGTCCTCGCCCGCCCTCGTGCTCCTCCCGCCGCTGCGCTCGTGGCCCCGCCCCGCCGCGGCGCGGGCCGGGGTGCTGCGTCCGCCTCCGGCGACCCGTCGCCACCACTGCCTCAGGCCCATGGGCCCCACTGTAGGCCCGGGCTCGCGCGCGCGGCCCGCGAGCCTGCGCCACCGGCTCCCTCCGCGCTGCCAGACTGCGGAGGTATGCCGTTCCGCACCCGCGCGCTCCTCGTCGCCGCCCTCGTCGCGGCGGTGGTCCACGTGGGCGCGGCCTTCCTGGGGCTGGACGCGCTGGCCCGGGTGGCGCAGTGGTTCTACCTCCCCCCGCTGGCCCTCGCGCTCGTGCAGGCCACGATGCTGCGGACCCGGCTCTCGCGCTGGTGGCTCGCCGGGCTCGCGATGCGTGGGCCACCTCGCCTACCTGGTGGCGCTCGGCCCGACGTGGCGCCGGTCCTGGGCGGCGCGGCCCGCCGGGCTGCTGCACGTGGCCCTGCTTGTCGTCGGGCTGGTGCTCGTCGTGCCGCTGGCGGGGCCGCTGGTGCCGGCGGTCGTGGTCTACGGCGTGGTGCTGACCGCGATGGCGCTGCTCGCGACCGCGGGCGGGGCGCCCGGGGTGGTCGGCGGGCTGCTCTTCATGGTCAGCGACCTGTCGCTGGCCTGGCTGCTCTTCAGCGGCTCGGGGCTGGGCGACGGCTGGCGGGCGCTGGTCGTGATCGGCACCTACGTCCCGGCACAGGTGCTGCTGCTCCTCGCCGTGGTGCGGCTGGGCGCCCGCCGGC